>JBEPUZ010000006.1:0-43490 GCA_041691275.1 Actinomycetota bacterium
GTGTAGATCACCGAGTTCTCCCAATAATTAAAAACGGGCCAACGTTCGAAGAGCTCCCGCTGGCCGATCCCTTCGCAAAAGTTCTTCCAGAACTCGCGCTCGGATGCCATGAACAGGACGTGGCCGTCGCTCGTCGCGTAGAACTGGTAGCGCACGCCGGCTTCCATACCGCCGGTGCCGGGCGCGCGCCGTTCGAAGTTGTCCGCCTCGTTGCCGGTCACTTCCGACTCGGGCCGCTCGTACGCGCGCCACGTCTCGCTGCGCAACCAGTCGACGGCCGCGGCTGCGTCCGATTGCGCGATCTCGATCTGACAACCCTCACCCGAGTCGCGGGCGCGCAGCACTCCCGCGAGCAGGCCGAGCGCGCCGAACACCGGTCCGACGTTGATGCCGATCGACACGTGCTCGGGCATGAATGCGAAGCCGTCGGCGTCGACCTCGGGTTGCACGATCCCGGCCCATACGTCGTACGCGATCCCGTGACTCGGCATGTCGCGGTACGGACCCGTCGCGCCGTAGCCGGAGATCGTGCAGAACACGATGCGGGGATTGACCTTGCGCAACTCGTCGAATCCGAGCCCGCGCCGTTCGAGCCCACCCGGGCGCATCGCTTCGACGACGGCGTCGGCGTCGCGCACGAGCTCGAGGAACGCGTCGTGTCCGGCATCGGTGCGCAGGTCGAGGACGATGCTCTTCTTCCCGCGGCTGATGTGCAGGAAGAGGAGCGATACCCCCTCGACGATCGGCCACGTCATGCGCCGGCCGTAGTCGCCCTGCGGCGGTTCGACCTTGATGACGTCGGCGCCCAGGTCGGCGAGATGGGTCGTGAGGTTTCCCGGGCCGAGCATCGACACTTCGACGATGCGCAGGCCCGCGAGCGGGGCAGGTCGTTCGGTGGTCACGGACGGGGAAACTACCCGCCGGTCCGCCTCTGACTTCTGGTCGCGCCTACTTCGTTTCGTGCAGCAAGCGGAGCTGGTTGTCGGCCGTGTACGTCATGCCTCGTTCGATCGCATCGGTGTGGCCGCGCAGCTGGGCGTCGGCCAGCGCGACCATCGCCGCGCCGGCAAACGTTGCCGACGGCGGTCCGCACGCGTCGATGTTGGCCGTCACGATCTGGAGCCGGGTCACCGACTCCAACGCGGAGTCGACCGCCTCCCGTGGGTTCTCGCGCTGATTGCCCACGAGGTGCTCGATCTCGCTTCGGAGCCGGGAGATCTCGACCCGGGCGTCGTGCTCGCGCGGAGGCGCGACGAGGGGCGTCGAAGCCGTCTCGGTCTCGTCCGCCGTGGTCGAGCCCGCCAGGAGCTCGTCCGATTCGGGCGGTTTGCCTCCGGGCCAGAGCCACGCTTGCGGAATCTGGGTGGTGGATTGCATGACGAACCCCCTCGTGCCCCTATCGGCGGATCGAAACGGGTTCCTGAGGCGGCCGAACCCGGCCGGGTGCCGTGGTGAGGCTCAGCTCGAGCCGTTGTTGGAGCCGTTGATGGCCCCGAACACCACGACGAGGATCCAAAAGCCGATCGCGATGAATCCCAGGATGATCCCGGTCAAGGCTAGGCCATCTCCGCCCTGACGACCCTGTGCCTCGCGGATTTGGGAGCGGGCGATGAAGCCCAGTACGACCGCGGCGATCGATCCGATGCCGCACGGGATCCATCCGACCAGGCCCAGGATGAGGGAAGCGATGGCCAGACCGTTCGTCGGAGCGGGCTGATAACCGGACGGAGCGTATGGCGGCGGGTAGGCGTAGGGACCGGCGCCCGGTGGCCGATACCCGCCCGGAGGCGCGTAGGCGGTCGGTGGCGCAAACGGGTTCGGCTGCTCTCCCGTGCTCGGAGCGCCGGGATACGGCGGCGGCGGCGGGGGCGGCGATCCGGGAGCCCCGTACGGGCCGGGAGGGGCATACGGACTCGGTGGCGGATACTGGGGCCCCGCCGGGGCACCCGCGGACGGATGGGGTTCGCCCCACGGATTGGGCGCCGCGTGACCGCCGGCGTTCGGAGGCGAGGCGGGATCCGGCGCCGGGATTGGCGGCGGGGGAAGGGGTGTCGCTCCGGGCGGCGGGCCCGTCTCGAACGACGGCGTCTCGGGCGCCGGGGGCGCGGACACGTCGATGCCGCAGCGCACGCAGAAGCGGTTGGTCGGCTGGTTGTTGTAGCCGCAGTTCGGGCACGCCATCCGAGCCAGCCTAGGGCCGCTCCGAATGACCCCTGCCGCAGCCGCCGGTCCCGACGCACGCCCGTCCGTCGCGCGAGGCGTTCGGGGAAGCGTGCGTCTCACCGCGTACGCTCGACAACCGTGCAGTGGCGTCGGATCGCAGTGGGCTGTGGGTGCCTGATCGGCGCGCTGACCTTCGCCGGCTGCGCGACTCCCGGTTACAACCCGACGCGCCTCGAGTCGGAGCTCGTGAAGGCCGGCACGACGCCCGCGCAGGCCGAGTGCGTCACCAACGGACTCAGCGGGAAGTTCGATACGAACCAGCTCGGCTCGCACTCACCGCCGAGTCTGATCCCGCCCAAGCCCAAGAAGACCGACCCGCCCGGAACGAAGTACGAGAACGAGTACGAGCTGACTCGCGACATCTTGAAGAGGTGCAAGGTCACCCTCGCGTTACATCCTTTGCCGCATTGAGCTCGGTCATGGTGAAGAGCGCGGCGAGCTCGAGTCCTTCGACCGCGAGCTTCTCGCGTCCGCCCGACTCCCGGTCGATCACGCAGATCACCGGACCGAGCCGCGCGCCCCGGGCCCGCAGCTCGCGGGCGGCATCGAGGATCGCGCCGCCCGAGGTGACGACGTCCTCGATGATGCAGAGCCGCTGAGCCTCGACCTCGGCGCCCTCGGCCAGCCGGCAGGTGCCGTAGGTCTTTGCCTCCTTGCGCACGAACACCGCCGGGATCCGGGTCGCCTGAGAGATCATCGTCGCCAGCGGCACGCCGCCGAGCTCGAGGCCGGCCAGCGCATCGATCTCGTCGGGGACCAGCCCTGCGCATCCGCCCGCGATGTCGGCCAGGAGCTGCGGATCCGACTCGAAGCGGTACTTGTCGAAGTACTCGTTGCTCACGACCCCGGACCGCAGGGTGAACGTCCCCGTGAGGTGCGAAGCGGCATAGATACGGTGGGCGAGCAGGGTGCGATCCACGGCCCGACGGTACCTCCGCAGGCCGTTCCCGGATCGGTCCGCCGAGGCTACGGCGTTGACCGCCCGGGTCCCTGGCCCCTAGCGTTCGCCGAGCGGAAGGGGAAACACCGCGCCGGCCTGCGCCTGATGCCTCGCATCGGTGCGCCGGCTCGGAAGCAGAGGCACTGGGATGACGGGACCGGGGGGAACCGTCATCCCGGCGCCTTGGCTGCCTCCGCCTTGGCCGCACTCTTGGCCGCGAGCCTTCGGAGAGCCCGCATCTCGTCGGGCGTCATGTTCGTGTCGAAACACTTGAGCTCTGCCATCTCCGCCACACGTCGGTAGAAGTGCGCACCGATGTAGCGCCGGGCGAACCAATGGTTCAGCGCCGGGGCTCGCACCGCGTTCACTGCGGCCGCGATCGGGCGGGGCATCGGTATGTTGCCGCAGGCGATGAGCGCGTAGCTGATGGCGACGTCGACCATCGGGTCGCCGCCGCGCGCGTTCGGCCAGTCGACGACGACGGGACCGCGTGCCGACATGATGACGTTGAGCGGGTGCAGGTCGAGGTGCAACATGCAGTTCCCGCGCGCATCGGGGCTCCTGTCGGCGGGGTCGTCGGCCATGGCCGGGAGCCAGTCGGGCGTGGGGATCCGGTGCAGTTGGTCGAGCAGATCGGCGAGCATGCGGAGGTGTGCGCCGAGCTTCCATGGCGGGCTCACCATCGCGTCGACCATGATCGTGCCGTCGATGCGTTCCATGATGATCTCGGTGCCGTCGGCGCGCACCTCAACGATTCGGGGAACCGGATAGCCGTGCTCGGCCACGTACCGCATCGTGCGCGCTTCGTTCGCGATCGAACGCCCGTCGCGCGCCTTGCGCAACACGAGTCCGGGTGCGAACTCGAAGATGTCGCCGTCGCGCCCGCTCGCGAGGATCTTCATCTCAAACGATACGACTGGTCTTGTCGCCCCAGTAGCGGTCGCGCAGCAGTCGTTTGTAGAGCTTGCCGGTCTGCTCGCGCGGCAGCTCCCGGTCGAAGTCGACGGCCAGCGGGCACTTGTACTTCGCCAGGTGCTCTCGGCAGTAGGCGAGGAGTTCCTGTTCGAGCTCGGGCCCGGCTTCGTCCCAGTCGGTCGGCTGCACGACCGCGTGCACGCGCTCGCCCATGTCGGGATCGGGAATGCCGAACACCGCGACGTCGTAGACCCTCGGGTGATCGATGAGCAGGTTCTCGGCTTCCTGCGGATAGATGTTCACGCCGCCCGACACGATCATGAACGTGCGTCGGTCGGTCAGGTAGAGGTAGCCGTCGGCATCCAGGTAGCCCATGTCGCCGACGGTCGACCAACCGCGTTCGTTGAACGAGTCGCGCGTCTTCTCCGCGTCCTTGTGGTACTCGAACCCGGGGCGATTGGGCGGCGGCTCGAACCAGACGGTACCGACCTCATCTGACGGGACTTCGTTGTCGTCGTCGTCGAGGATATGGATCGGGCCGAGCATCGAGCGTCCGACCGAACCGGGATGCGCGAGATAGTCGGGAGAGTTGATGTACGTCGCGCCGGTGCCTTCGGTTGCGGCGTAGTACTCGTCGATGATCGGGCCGAACCAATCGATCATCTTGCGCTTGGTCTCGACCGAGCACGGCGCCGCCGCGTGCAGCACGACCTTCAACGACGAGATGTCGTACTTGTTCCGGACGGCTTCGGGAAGCTTCAACATGCGCACGAACATGGTCGGGACGAACTGCGCGTGGGTGACGCGGTACTTCTCGATCAGTGCCAGCGTCGCTTCCGGATCGAAGTGCTCCATCGTGATCACGGTGCCGCCGAGGCGCATGGTGCTCATCGAATAGAACAGCGGCGCCGAGTGATAGAGCGGCGCGGGCGAGAGATAGATCGCGTTCCCGTCCATCCCCCAGATCGCCGTCATCATGCCCATCTCCGCGGGCAGGTCGCCGATGAGCCGGCGCTCGATCTTGTACTTCACGCCCTTCGGGCGCCCGGTCGTGCCGGACGAGTAGAGCATCCGCGTGCCTTCGAGCTCTTCGGCGAGCGGCTCCGCGGGATAGCGGTTCCGAACCTCGAGATAGGGCTTGTAGCCGTCGACGAGGTGGGCGGGGTCGCCGACCATCAGCCGGATCTTCACGCCCGGCATCTTGTCGACGAGCTCGGCGGTCACATCGCGCAACGTGTCGGAGACGACCAGGACCTGCGCGTCGCAGTCGTCGAGGATGTAGGCGACCTCCTCCGCGTTGAAGTGCGAGTTGATGCAGGTGAAGAAGAGGCCCGAACGCTGGGCCGCCCAGCACGGCTCGAAGTACTCGACCCGGTTCTCCATCAACACCGCGATGTGGTCACCGAATCGGAGCCCGGCCTCGTAGAACAGCTGCGCGAGTTGATTCGAACGATCGTTCAGCTGCGCGTAGGTGACCGTCTCGCCCGATCCCGCCATGACGTAGGCGATGTGATCGGGACGCTCCGCTGCATGCTTACCGGGCCACATGGATCTTTCCCCCCGGCAAGAAGCCAGAAAACAAAAGGTGGAGGGCGCACGACGCGCCCTCCACCCGGTTCACCGTCAGAGGTGGGGCGCCCTAGAAGGCGGTGATGACCGAGCGAATCACTTCGCCGGCTTCCATCGCGCGGAACGCGTCGTTGACCTCGTCGAGCTTGATCGTGCGCGACACCATCGAGCCGGTGTCGAGCCGGCCGGTCTCGATGAGGTCGGCGAAGCGCTGGAAGTCGCGCCGCACCTGACCCGATCCGTACTTGCAACCCTTCAGCGTCTTCTCGTTGAAGAAGAGGTCGAAGGTCGACAGCGTGACGGTCGCCTCGGCGCGGGTCATGCCGACCATCACCGCGGTGCCGCCCTTGCGGATCATGTTGAACGCCTGCAGTGTGGTCTCGGGCAGCCCGATGACCTCGAACGAGTAGTCGACACCGCGACCACTCGTGAGCTGCTGCACCTGCGCGACCGCGTCGCCCTCGTCCGGGTCGACAAAGTCGGTGGCGCCGGCCCGGCCGGCTTCCTTGCGCTTCATCTCGACCGGGTCGACTGCGATGATCCGCGACGCGCCGGCGATGCGGGCGCCCTGGATGACGGCCTGGCCGACACCGCCGCAGCCGATCACCGCGACCGTCGCACCCGGGTGGACCCGCGCGGTGTTGAGCGCGGCGCCGACGCCGGTGGTGACGGCGCAGCCGATCAGCGCGAGCTGGTCGTCGGTGACGGTGGTGTTGACCTTGACGATCGACGACTGGTCGCACGTCATGGCCTCGGCGAAGGTGCCGAGGCCGGTCATCGTTGTGTAGTCGGTGCCATCGGAGCGCTTGCCCCGGTTCCGCACCATGACCTCGAACTCGGTGTCGCACAGGTGCGACTGGTCGTGCAGGCAGAAGTAACAGACGCCGCACGCGGGGATGAACGAGGCGACGACCTTGTCGCCCTTGGCCAGGCCGATGACGTCCTTGCCGACCTCGACGATCGTGCCCGCACCCTCGTGGCCGAGGACCGTGCCGGGCATGATGCCGACGTAGCCGTTCTTGAGCGAGAGGTCGGAGTGGCAGACGCCGCTTGCGCCGAGTTGGACCACGACGTCGCGGGGGCCGGGCGGCGCGGGCTCGATGTCCTCGATCGAGAGAGGGCCTCCGGTTTCGGTGAACACTGCAGCCCTCATGGGCTTCCTCCTTGACCTTTCGCGCACGCGCGTCTGACCTGCGATGACGTAGCCAACGTAGCGCCTCTCCCGTATTGAGCGCCCGTGCGAAACGGGTCGTCGTTTAGCATTCGGCGGTGCAGGTTGCGTATTTCGGTCCGGCCGGGACGTTCACCGAGGAGGCGCTGCTCTCGCAGCCCGACCTGGCCGCGGGTGATCGTTCCCCGTTTCCGGCCGTTCCCGAGGTGATCGCCGCGGTGGAGCGGGGTGACGCCGACGGTGGGGTCGTCCCCATCGAGAACATGATCGAGGGGTCGGTGTCGGTCACGCTCGACACGCTCGCCTTCGACAGCGACCTGTTGATCCAGCGCGAGATCGACCTGGCCGTCTCCTTGAACCTGTGCGCGAAACCCGGGGTGGCGCTCGATGATCTCCGCACGGTGGTCTCGTTCCCACACGCACTGGCGCAGTGCCGGTCGTGGCTCGCCAAGAACCTGCCGGAAACGGACACCCGTGCGTCCCACTCGACCTCGGACGCGGCGCGTGAGGTGTCGCAGGCGGGGCACTCCGATATCGCCGCGATCTGCAACTCACTCGCGGCCGACATCTACGGCCTCGACGTGCTCGCCCGTGAGATCGAGGACCACCCCGAGAACCAGACCCGCTTCGTGCTGGTCGGCCGGGGTGTCCCCGCGGCGACCGGGCACGACAAGACGTCGATCGTCTGCTTCCAGCGCGAAGACCAGCCGGGCTCGCTGCTCCAGATCCTGCAGGAATTCGCGGCCCGTGGGATCAACCTGGCCAAGCTCGAGTCGCGCCCGACCAAGCGCGGGCTGGGCGACTACTGCTTCTTCATCGACTGCGAGGGCCACATCTCCGACGAGGTGCTCGCCGACGCGCTCCGCAACCTGGTCGCGAAGCAGGCCGAGGTGAAGTTCCTCGGTTCGTATCCCGTTGCCGGCCCCGCGGAAGCGGGGGTCGCGCGGCGCCAGGCGGCCGGGCGCGCGTGGGAGAGCGCGTCGGCGTGGGTCGAGTCGTTGCGGGCGCAGATCCGAGAGCCCGAGTGATCGACCTCAAGCGGCTGCGGGACGAGCCCGAGTACCGCCGCGGCATCGAACGCAAACAGGTGCGCGCGGGCTTGGTCGACGAGGTGCTCGCCGCCGATGCCGCGTACCGCGTGTGCGTCCACGACGTCGAGGCGCGGCGCGCTCGCCAGAACGCGGCGAGCAAAGAGATCGGCAAGGCCGCGCCGGAGGAGCGCGCGGGCAAGATCGAGACCGCGGGGCGCTTGAAGGATGAGCTGGCGGTGCAGGAGAAGGAGCTCCAGCAGCTCGACGCCCAACTCCGCGATCTCGCACTGCAGGTGCCGAACTCCGCCGACGCGTCGGTGCCCGCCGGAGGCGAGGACGAAGGTGACGTGCTGCGGGTCGTCGGCGACACACCACCGGCTCCGGCGCTCGACCACGCCGCGTTCTCGGAGTCGATGGGCTTCGTCGATACGCCGCGCGCGGCAGAGGCGAGCGGCTCCCGGTTCGCGTACATCATGCGGGAGGCGGCGCTACTCGAGCTCGCGCTCGTCAACTACGCGATGAGCACGCTCCTCCGCCACGACTTCGTCCCCGTGATCACCCCCGCGCTCGTGCGCGAACGCACGATGGAAGAGGCCGGATTCTTCCCGACCGATCGCGCGCAGGTGTACGACGTCGACGACGGTGAGCTGTTCCTGCTCGGCACGAGCGAGGTCGCGCTGTCGGCGCTCCACCGGGCCGAGACGTTCACGGCCGAGCAGCTGCCCGCGCGCTACGGCGGGTACTCAACCTGTTTTCGGCGTGAGGCGGGGACCTACGGCAAGGACACGCGCGGCATCTTTCGCGTGCACCAGTTCGACAAGGTCGAGATGTTCTCGTTCTGCGACCCCGACGCGAGCGAAGCGGAGCACGAGCGGATCCTCTCGATCGAAGAAGAGATCGTGGCTGGCCTCGGTCTGCCGTACCGAGTCGTCAACATCGCGGCCGGCGACCTCGGACCGGCCGCCGCGAAGAAGTTCGACATCGAGGCGTGGTTGCCGTCCGAAGGCGCGTACCGCGAGATCACGTCGTGCTCGAACTACACCGACTACTCCGCGCGCCGGCTCGGCACGCGCGTGAAGGGTGAGCGCGGCAGTCGGCTCGTGCACACACTCAACGGAACCGCGGTGGCGGTGAGCCGCATGTTGGTGTTGCTGTTCGAGCACTACCAGCAGGCCGACGGGAGCTTCGAGGTCCCCGACGTGCTGCGGCCGTACACCGGCTTCACCACCGTCGCCGCGCCCTCGTAACCCCGGTAGCCTCGAAGCTTCGGAGGGATGCCGGAGCGGCCGAACGGGGCGGTCTTGAAAACCGCTGTGCGCAAGCACCCTGGGTTCGAATCCCAGTCCCTCCGCCACGTGCGGGATGCGGCGCTCAGTCCTTCGGCGGCTCGCCGTGGGGAGCATTAGCGACGCCGCGACGCCAGTAGGGCTTCGGGGACAGCTGGTCGGCTTCGAGTCCCCGGTCCAAGAGTGCGTGCCGCATCGAACCGACCACCTCGAGCTCGCCGGTGAGGTACGCGTGGCCGCGTCCGCTGGGGAGCGCGACGTCACGCGCCGCGTCGGCGAGCAGGTCGGTACCGCCCGGCTCGGCGTCGCCGCGATGGAGCCAGCGGACTTCGGCGTTTGCTCCCGCCGGGATCACCACCGGCTGCTCGTGCTCGGGGCCCGGTACTTCGAGCAGTGCGATCGCGCTCGCAGCTGACGGGAGTGCCTCGATCATGGCGAAGATCGCAGGGATGCCCGACTCGTCGCCCGCGAACAGGTGCCAGTCGGCGTCCTCGACGAGCACGACCTTGCCGCGCGGGCCGATCGCCTCGATGCGGTCACCGGGCTTCGCGGTCGCGGCCCAGCGCGCGCCGGGCCCGTCGCCATGCACGACCATGTCGATGTCGACGGTGCGCTGCTCGGGATCGAAGTGGCGGATCGTGTAGCGCCGGCGCCGGTGTAGCTCGGTGTCGGTCGGCACCGCGAGCATGAGGTCCTGGCCGGCTTCGGGCCCGAGTGTCTCGAGCCCAGGCGCGGTGAGGCGTATGCGCCGCATGCCGGGCGTCAGTTCGTTGGTCTCGATGACCTCCAGATCCCAGAGGGAGGCGCCGACACGGTCGGCGATCGCCTGGCCGTCGGACGGAGTTTGCGGGGCCGGTGTCATGGTGTCTCCAATATCCATATCACGATATATCGTGATATGGACACTAGGCGAAGCCGGTCTTCGTCTGGTCGAACCGGAACCGACGGAGCGCGATGATCGCGAACAGGCCGGCCATGCCGAGCAGCACCGCACTCGGCACCATGATGCCGCCCATTCCGCGTCCGTCGAGGATGACCGCACGCATGCCGCGCATCGCCCAGTACGTCGGCGTGACCGGCGCGACCGCGCGCGCCCACGCGGGCAGGACCTCGATCGGGACGAAGGCACCCCCGATCGCTCCGAACAACACCATGCCCAGGTACGCGAACGCGCCGGCCTGTTGCGCGGTGCGGCACAACGCGGCGACACAGACGCCGAGCAGAACGAGGCAGATCGAGAACGCAACGATCAAAGGTGCGAGCGCGAGCGGGCTGCCCTGGATGTGAAGGCCGAACACGACAACACCCGCGAGCAGCAATGCCCCGAGTTGCACCATGGCGATGACGACGCGCGGCACCGATTTGCCCGCGATGATCTCGAGCGACGTCGCGCGGCTGGCCCGGACGCGATCCCACGTCGCCCAACCGTGCTCGGCGAAGAATGAGAACGTCACGAGGGAGACGACGAAGAACGCCGACATCACCGCCTGACCGGGCACGACCTGCTCCGCTCCGTTCGCGTGCGCGAAGCCGTTCTCGACCAGCGCCGGTCTGAACGCCGGCTTGAGGAACGCGGTCGTGATGACGGGGAACACCAGCAGGACGAGGATCGAGATCGGATCGCGACGCGCGAGCCGCGCCTCGTGGGCGACGATGACGCCGAACCGGCGGGCCGCGTTCACGCGGCCGACTCGGCGTCGTGTGCGTAGCGCTGGCCGGTGAGCGTGGTGAACACGGATTCGAGTGTGGGCCGGATGATCTCGACGGATGCGAGCCTGGACGCGTCGGCGCCCAGCGCCGCGAGGACGCTCGCCGCGGTCGCCCCCGGGTCGTCGGTCGCGATCGTGACCGTCGAGTCGATCACCCGGCTGTGCGGGAGTCGCGCGCACGCGGGTACCGCGCCCGTGAACGACATTTCGAGCGCACTCGCGCCGTGGCGGCGCACGAGCTCGCGGAGATCACCGCGGGCGATGATGCGGCCGCGGTCGATAAGGGCGACGCCGGCACCCAGCTCTTCGATCTCCTGCAGGTAGTGCGTCGAGTAGAGGACCGCGGCGCCGTCGTGACTCAACTCCGTGACGAGCCGGAGGAGCTCCCGCCGGGTTTGTACATCGGCGCCGGTTGTGGGCTCGTCGAGCAGCACGAGTCTGGGCCGGTGCAGTACCGCGATCGCGGTGTGCAGCCGCCGCCGCTCGCCGCCCGACAGTTCGCGGGCGCGCCGGTCCATGAGCTGGTCGAGCATCAGCGCGGACGCGACTTCGTCGATGCGTGTGCGAAGCCGCGTTCCCCGCAGATCGGAGAGACCGCCGAAGAACCGCAGGTTGTCGCGAACCGTCAGCGGGAGATACACGCCGGTCTCCTGAGGGGCGAGGCCGATGAACGCCCGTGCTCGGTGCGGATCGCGGGCGACGTCGATTCCAGCGACCCGGACGCTCCCTGCGTCGGCCCGGAGGAGGCCCGCGATCACGGAGACGAGCGTCGTCTTTCCGGCACCATTGCGTCCGAGGAGCCCGACGATCGCGCCCGGCTCGACCGTCAGGTCGACGCCGTCGAGCGCCACGTTCGGTCCGTACGACTTCCGCGCACCCCGGATTTCGAGCGTCGGCGCGGCGGATGCGGGTTGACGGCGAAGCTCGGCCATCCGGTCCTCCCATGCGATCCGGGTTGCGACCCACGCGCGGACGTCACCCGGGACACCGGGCCGGACTACGCTCGGGACTGTGAGATTCCAATGCGTTCCTTGGATACCCGTGAGTATTCCACGGTCCGTCGGGTATGGCAAGGGTGTGCAATGACGTTCGAGCCTCTCACCCCCGCGCGCAGGCGGGAGCTGACCCGCCGTCACCTCTTGGAGGCCGCCGCGATCGTGTTCGCGCGTGACGGCTTCCACGGCGCAAGGCTCGACGACGTCGCGTCCCTCGCCGGCTTCACGAAGGGCGCGGTGTACTCGAACTTCAAGAGCAAGGATGATCTGTTCCTCGCCCTCCTCGACGACCGCGTCGAGACGCAGTTCGCAGTGACGACCGAGGTCTTGGACTTCGGGCCACACGACCGGAAGGATCAGTTCCCGCTCGTGCGCGAGCTCCTCCGGTCGACGCTCTTCGGCGAGGACTCCTTCGCGGCGCTGTACCTCGAGTTCGTGCTCTACGCACGCCGAAACCCGGAGGCACGCGAGAAGCTGATCGAGAGCGCGCGACGCGAACGGAGCCTGATCGAGTCGCTGATCACACGAGAGCAGGGAAATGTCAACGCCGCCGGGCCGCACTCGACGCGTGCGCTCGCGGAGTTCTCGCGGGCGGTGTTCAACGGGCTCACGCTCACGCGGCTCGTTGATCCGGATGCAGTCACGGAGGACACGATCGCGTCGACGCTCGACATGCTCTACGAAGCGATGAGCGCAGACCCCGACGACGTTCCGGATCCTTGACCGCCTTGGTCAGCGGGTGTCGATCGTTCGGCGCCGGCGGCTCGAGGAGCCACGTCGGTCCGCTCTCTTCTTCGCTCGTGTCGTGACGTCTCCTGGGCGGGGCAAGTAGCGGAATCGTTACTGGGTTCGCGGCGTCGGTCGAGGTGCTCGGCCGGGCTACGGAAGTCGAACGACGGTGCGTCCCACAGTCCGACGCTGTTCCATCGCGTCGAGTGCGGCGGGCAGCTCCGCGAACCGAACCTCCTGCCCGACGATCGCACGCAGCTTGCCCGCGGCGAACAGCGCCAGGAGCTCGGCGTGCAGTCGTTCCCCGTCGTGATGGGACGGGAAGTTGAAGTCGGTCATGCGTTTGAACACGACCGGATCGTCGACGTACGCGTGGCACACGCCGACCAGCGAGAAATTGCCGAATAACACCGGCCGAGGAACGAGTCCCTCGTCCTCCCGCTCGATCCCCGACGCGAACCCGGCGAGGATGTGCCGACCGTTGAAGGCCATGCACCGGAACGTCTTCAGCGTCACGTCACCGCTCACCGCGTCGAACGCGACGTCGACGCCGCGGCCGTCGGTGGCGTCGAGCACCGCGTCGGCGAAGTCGGTCTCGAGGTAGTTGATCGCGAGGTCGGCTCCGAGCTCGCGGCAGAGTTTGGTCTTCTCGGGCGATCCCGCGGTCGCGATGACGCGCGCGCCTGCATGCACGCCGAGTTGGATCGCGGCCGAGCCCACCCCGCCCGCGCCCGCGTGCACGAGGAGCGTTTCTCCGGCCTGCAAGCGTGCCCGCTCGTAGAGCGCGAGCCAGGCGAGGTGGAACGGCATGAAGATCGCGGCTGCGTCGGGCTCGGGCATGTCGGACGGCATCTCGAACGCCATTGCTGCCGGCGCGACGACATACTCGGCGTAGCCGCCGAACGCGCCCGACGGGATCGCCACGACGCGCTTGCCCAGCCAGCCGTCGGCGCCCGGCCCGCACTCCTCCACGACGCCCAGGACTTCCATCCCCGGCACGTAGGGCACGGGGCGGGGCACGGTCTTGTACCGGCCGTGGATCCCGTCGAGGTCGTTGAAGTTCAGCGTCACCGACGTCACCCGGATCTTCAGCTCACCCGCCTCGGGCTTCGGCTCGTCGACGTCGTCGAGGTGCAGCGCCTCCGACGGCACCCCGTACTCGTGCACTCTCCATGCCTTCACGGCTGGGCCCTCATGGCCCGAACGTTACGAGTCGGTGGGCTCAGCCGTCGAGGACGGCAAGGTCGACAGTGCGGAGACGTTCAGGGTCGGCGATCGCTTCGATCTGGGCGATCTTCCCGTTCTCGACCGTGACGTTCAGGACGAGGACCAGGTGGCCGCGTGGCGCGACGACGACGCCGACCGATCCGTCGACGAGAGCGGCACGCGCGAGCGCGGCCCGACCCATGAATTGGCTCGCGACCTCGCGGGCGCCGCGGAACTCGTTCGGGGTGCCGGGCCGCGTGGCGACCGCGTCCGAGCGGAACACCACGTCGGGGTCGAGAGCGGCGAGCAGCGCGTCGAAGTCTCCGCCTCGCGACGCGGCCAGGAACGCGTCGACGATCTCGCGTTTGCGCGTCAGATCGGCTTCCGGGGCCGAGCGCACACCTTGCACCCGGCGCCGGGCCCGGCTCGCGAGCTGGCGGGTTGCGGTCGCGGTTCGGCCCACAACGGGCGCGATCTCGTCGAACGGCACCGCGAACATGTCGTGCAGCACGAACGCGAGCCGCTCGGCCGGCGCGAGGGTCTCGAGCACGACGAGCAGCGCGAGCCCGACCGAATCGGCGAGCTCCGATTCCTCTTCTGGATCGACCGTCCCGGTTGCGTTCGTGGCGATGCCGGCGGCGAAATCGGCGAAGGACTCCTCCCGGCGCGACTTGCGGGAGCGCAGCATGTCGAGGGAGACGCGTGCGACGACCGTCGTGAGCCAGCCGCCGAGGTTCTCGACCGCGCTCGTGTCGGAGCGGCTGAGCCGGATCCACGCCTCCTGGACCGCGTCGTCGGCCTCGCTCAGCGACCCGAGCATCCGGTAGGCCACCGCTCGCAGGTGGGCCCGGTTGGCCTCGAACTGTTCGGTCAGCAGATCGTCGTCTTCCATCGTCATCCTCTCGTGCCGTCGGCTTCCCGGCGGTTCGTCGCGTTGACGGATGGAATCCGGCCAATGTGACCGGGCCAGGCATACCGGGCCACGCATACCGGGCCGACGAAATCATGAAGCTCGAGATCATCGAACCGCCATCATGGAACCATGGATCGAGATCGTTTCGAAGTGGTCCCCATCGGCCGGGTCGAGTCGCCGCTCACCGATTCGGCGTCGGCGCCGAAGCAGGGTTACGAGGGTGCGCCCGACTGCTGGCTCGTGTTCGAGCCCACGGTGGCGGCCGGACTTGCCGACCTGCGGTCGGGCGACAAGATCATGCTCCTCACCTGGCTCGACCGGGCCCGACGCGACGTGTTGCGCGTCCATCCCCGCGACGACCCGGGCCGGCCCGAGCGGGGCGTGTTCAGCACCCGCTCGGCCGATCGGCCGAATCCGGTCGGGCTGCACCGCGTCGAGGTGTTGAAGATCGAGGGAACGCGTGTGCGGGTGCGCAACCTCGAGGCGCTCGACGGCACGCCGATCATCGACGTGAAATCGGTACTCGCGCCGGCCGAGGCATGAGGGTCATGATGACGGCATGGAGACCTTCGACGTAGTCGTGATCGGCGCCGGCTCGACCGGCGAGAATGTGGCCGGACGCGCGGCGCAGCGCGGCCTGCGCGTCGCCATCGTGGAGTCCGAGCTCGTCGGTGGCGAGTGCTCGTACTACGCGTGCATCCCGAGCAAGGCGTTGCTCCGCCCCGCGCACGTGCTTGCCGATGCGAAGGCGGTTGCCGGTTCCCGTGAAGCGGTCACCGGCGAGCTCGACGTCGGCGCGGTGCTCGGCCGTCGCGACGAGTTCACGTCGCATTGGAAGGACGACGGTCAGCTGCCGTGGCTGACCGATCGTCATGTCGAGATCGTCCGGGGCCGAGCCCGGCTCTCCGGTGTGCGCCAGGTCACGGTCGTGAACGACGCCGGCGCCGAGCGCGTGCTTGAAGCCGCGCGCGCCGTCGCGATCTGCACCGGGAGTGAGGCGCTGATCCCGGACGTTTCCGGCTTGCACGCCGCGAAGCCGTGGACCAACCGTGAGGGCACCTCTGCGCATGCGGTGCCGGAGAGCCTGATCGTGCTCGGCGGCGGTCCGGTCGGGTGCGAGCTCGCAACGGCGTGGAAGGCCCTGGGCAGCGAGGTCACCGTCGTCATGCGCGAAGAGCGGCCGCTGGCGAACATGGAGGTCTTCGCGGGCGACGCGGTGCTCGGCGGCCTGCGCGAGCTCGGCATCTGGGTGATGACCGAGGCGGCGGTCGTCGAGGTCGCGCGTCGCCGTGACGGAACCGTCGACGTGACGCTCGGCGAAGGGCAGGTGCTGCACGCGCACGAGCTCCTCTGCGCGACGGGACGCACGCCGCGCACGAACGACATCGGCCTCGAGACGCTCGGTCTCGAGGGTGGAGCCTGGCTCGACGTCGACGACCGGATGCGCGTCCGAGGCGTCGACGGTGGATGGTTGTATGCGGCCGGAGACGTGAATCACCGCGCACTCCTGACGCATATGGGGAAGTACCAGGCCCGGGTGTGCGCCGACGTGATCACGGCCGATGATCCCGAATCGATCACGCCCGCGTACGCCGACGCGACCGCGATCTCCCAAGTGGTCTTCACCGATCCGGAGGTCGCCAGCGTCGGTCTGACCGAGAAGGTGGCGCGCGAACGGGGGATCGACGCCCAGGTCGTCGACTTCGACCTGGGCCAGATCGCGGGATCGAGGTTGTACGGCAACGACTACAGGGGTCACGCGCGCATCGTCATCGACGCGCATCGGCGCGTACTCGTGGGCGCGACCTTCGTCGGCGACGGTGTCGGTGAGCTGCTGCACGCGGCCACGATCGCGGTCGTCGGCGAGGTCACGCTCGACACGCTGTGGCACGCGGTTCCCGCGTTCCCGACGATGAGCGAGGTCTGGCTCCGGCTCCTCGAGACCGCCGGTCTCTGATCGCCTACGCGCGGTTGTTCTCGAAGTTGGGCGTCGCCGAGTGCGCGCTCTCGACGCGACCCTTGGGCTCTTCCCATTCCTCTTGGCGCCCCAGCGCGGTTTCGTCGAGCATGTAGTACGAACCGCCGATCGACTCGGTACCGCGCGCGAACACCGAGTACGTGTGGAACACGCGGTCATCGACCCGCAAGAAGCTGCTGCGGCCGGGAAGCTCCTGCGACGGGTCCATGTCGTCCGGCCACTGACCGGCCGCTTGCAGCTCGGCCTTGTCCCGGAAGTTGTATTCGATCGGCCTGACCGACTCGTCCATCGTGACGTGGAAGTCGTAGTTGAAGTCGGTGCCGAACGACGAGTACCAGGGGAACGTCCAACCCTTGCGGCGCCTGTAGTTCTCGATCTTGGCGATCGGCGCGCGGGAGACGTACGCGAATGACGTGTCCCGGGCGTGGATGTGCTCGAGGTGACCCTTCGAGATCTCGTCGGCGCCCGCGGTGCAGCTGGGGCAGCCATCGTCCCAGCTCGGGTCGAACATGAAGTGCCCGATGATCAGCTGGCGGCGCCCCTCGAACAGGTCTACGAGGCGTGCCGCGCCGTCGGGACCCTCGAATACGTAGTCCTTCTCGACCTCGACCATGGGAAGGCGCCGGCGATCGGCGGCCACCTTGTCGCGCTTCTGGGTCAGCGCCTTCTCCTCGACGAGGAACGACTTGCGTGCGGTTACCCACTCTTGCCGAGACACGATCGTGGGGAGGCTCATGGGGGCTCCTGGTCGACGAGTTCTTCTGCACTCGACACTTCCGACCGCAGCGCGGTCCCGGACTCATCGGTGAGTTCGTCGTCGGAGCCGTCCCTGGCGATCAGATCGTCCCCGATGCGGGCACAGCCTCGGCGGGTGCGTCGGCTGCCATCTCATCCGTTGCCGAGTCGCGACCACTCCGACCGCGCCGCACCCGGTCGATGCCGGCCGCCGCAAGGAGGACCAACGGCACCTCTGCTGCGGCCCGCAGTCGCGGCTCGCCGTATATCGTCGCCACCGTTACCGACGTGACCACGAACGATGCAAGGAGCGGGATCAGCGTCAGTCGACGCCGGTGGAGGACGAATGCCCCGCCGACCGCGAAAGGGATGAGCGCCCAGTAGAAGTACAGGTCGAGGGTCGCGGGCCACCACGGATTCAGAGGGAACTGAAACTGCGCCTTCGCCGTCGCAAACGGCTTGTACAGACTCCACGCGCGGGCTTCCCGGGCGACCAGGACCTCCGGTACCTGACTGAGATGATTTTTCATGTATCTGATTGCCGCAGCTCGGAGCGCCGCGTCCGCAAACGGGGTCTTGCTGCCGTGGGCAGCGGCATCGGCCGCGAGACGTCCCTGACACTGGATGTCGAAGGAGCCGAGGTTCTGTCCGTAGTACACCGGATCACAGTTGCCTTGTGCTAACGCGCTGCCGAATCCGGTCGACAACAGCACCGGCTCGTCGAGCCGGCCGACGTTGTAGAGCGTCCACGGCATGATGACAACGGCCGCGGCTGCAATTGCGATCGCGACGGACTCCACCCGGCGCTGGGTGATGCCCCTCCATCGCCAGCCCAGAATGAGCGGTACGACGAGTGCGGGGACGAGCAGCACCTGCTCCGAGCGAGTGAGCACGAGCAACCCGCAGAGCCCACCCAGCAGAGCTGCTTTCGATCGCGACGGTTCCGCGATGTAGCGATACGCCACGAGGATCAGCACCGCGACCTCGAGCAGTACCAACGTCTCCGAGAGAAGCCCCTGCTCCGATGCCCAGAAGCCGGGGTAGGCCCCCGCGATCAGGGCCGCGATTATCCCGCCGCAATCGGAGGTGATGCGCCTTCCGGCGAACCCGACCGCGACGACGGTGAGCACTCCGATACCCGAGGCCAAGAGTTGCGCCGCGAGCTGACCGTTGTGACCGAGAACGGGGGGAATCGCGAGCACCAAAGTCCAGATCGGGGGATGGAACGCAGCCGGCACCCCCGTGAACGGATTGACGAAGGCATGGCCGTTGCGAAGCTGTACCGCGGCAAGGTGGTAGTAGAGACCGTCCGGGGCCGAGAAATGATGTTGTAACGCCAGCACGTACGCGACCCGGAAGATCAACGCGCCGCCGGCAACGGCGGCGATCGCCACGCGGAAACGAGTGCGGGCGTGGTCGTCGAGATCGGGTGCGGTCTGTGTCGGGTGCCCCAGAGGCGCCGAACGATAACCGGTGCCGGCAGGGTTCGCCCGTGGTCGGAGCCGGCTTCCATCGCGGACTGCGCGCGTTCCGGCGTCGTCGATCCTCTGCAGATCGACATACCGCCCGAATGCTCGCACACCGTTCGAACTGGCCGACGGCGTCCTCTGGTTCCTGCGGTCCTACTCGGCGTACCCTCTCCCAGTGCGGCGCACCTCACCTCTGTCGTGGTGTTCATCGACGTCGGGCTCGTGGGCCTGCGGCTCGCCGGAAAGCGCACACGAAGCGCGCAGTGTTCGCCCTGCGCAAGGACTGAGCTCATCCGCGATGACCCGTCGTCGGAATCGAGCTATGCGGATTGGTGGTCCCGGCCCGTCAACTTCCGTGACGTCGTGGCCTTGCTCGCCCGGCACTGCGTGACGAGCGCCTCGGCGCCGCGCGACTATCCGTCCAGGCGCTTCCTCGGATGAGTGCCGAAGCCGCTCCGACCGGGCGGAGCCGGTCGGCGCGGACAATCGCCGTGTTCGCAGAACATCCGGTCGAGATCGTCTTCGCGGTCCTCGTTGCCGTGGCGTTCGTTTATACAGTGCACCTGAACCGGCGGTTCTATTTCTACGCGGACGATTGGCTCGTCATCCGCCAAGCGGGTTCGTTCCGCGGAATTGTCCGGCCGTACAACAATCAACTGAGCATCTTCAGTCTCGGCGCGTGGCGCGTGTTCGTCATCGCCGGTGGGTTCGACTACACACTCTTCCGGGTCGCCGGCGCACTGTCCTTTTTCGCGATCCCGACGGCGTATTTCTTCACGATGCGCCGACAGTTCGGCGCGGTGTTGGCGGCGCTGATCGCGATTCCTCTGGTCTGGTACGGGCGCTACGTGTCGCTGAACCCGAGCGAGATGAGCCACTATCTCGCACTTCTCGGCGGCGTGGGATGCGCGGCCGCGCTCAACCGCGGCCGGCGCGCCGACTGGGTCCTTGGGGTCGCGCTCGGGTTCTCCTTGCTCTCCGCGGGCGGCGGCATAGCGGTAGCCGCGGCCTGTGTCGTCCACAACCTGTGCACCCGTCCGCCCTTGCGCCGCTGGCTCTCGGTACTCGTCCCGTCCGGGCTCTGGTTTACCTGGTGGTTGATCGACGTGCACGGTGGATCGAACCTCGGTCCGTACGCGTTGTCGACCACCCAGACGCTGCAGTTCGTGCGCGATCTCGCGTACACACCGTTCCAGGCCTTCGCCCTCGGCGTGGCGCCGATCGCGGTCGTGCTCATCGTCAGCTACGTCGGCTACGGCATCTGGGCGGTCTCGAAGGGGCTCGCGAACGGCGCCAACATGATCGCGTGGTCGGTCGCAGTGTTGGTGTGGGCCGTCGGTGTGACGAACAGTCGGGGCGTGCTCTCCGATCCCACCGCGTTTCGCTATCGCTACGTGGCGCTCGGCATGGTCCTGTTCGCCATCGTGCCCCGCCGTCCGATCGTGTGGCCGGATCGTTTCCCGATCGGCTCCGACTGGCGTTGGATCGGCGCGGGCGCGCTCGTCGTGCTCGCGCTCGGGACCGCCCGCGCGTTCGACGTCCGTAGCGACATGCGCGCGAGTGCCGCGACGCTGGGTCCCGCCGGGCAGCTGACCCGCGCCGAGACGTTGGTGCTCGGTCTCGGTCCCGATGTCGTTCCGGACCGGACCACGCTGCCGTTCGCGATGGGCGCGCTTCCTGCACGCGACCTGCGTGCGTTGCTCGAGAAGTACGGAAACCCGTTTCCTGCGACGCTCGCGACCGCGGATCGGCAACTCCTCGACATGAAGATCGTCCGCGCGGTCGCGAACGGCACGCGAAGTGCCGCGTGCACACCGCTGAGCGCGCCCCTCGTGTACACGCCCACCGCGCTGACCTCCGTGTACCTGTGGTCGGCCGCGAACTCGTTCACGGTCGACGTCCGGCGATTCGGTGAGCAATGGCTCCGGCTCGCCCAGGGCCGCCCCGGTCAGGCGCTCCAGCTCGTGCTTCCGGGATTGAACGCGGCGAAGCCGTGGCAGGTGCGTGCCGACGGCGCGTGTCGCGTCAGAGCGGCTACACGCTGACGGCGAAACTACCTCTCTGCGCTGCGTGTTATCTTCGTCACTGGCTGTGCACGGACTTGGGGTTTCATTGGCAGCTCTGATCGATCTTCATCGACACCGGTCGCGCGCTCGCGCCACCCCGTGGGGGAGCGCCGCGTAGTGCAGCCCGTCCCCTTCAACGATCTCCGGCGCCACTGGGAACCTCTGAGCGACCGTCTCTCGCGCGCAGCACAGCGTGTACTCAATAGCGGGCGATTCGTTCTCGGGCCCGAGACGGAAGCATTCGAAGTCGAATTCGCGGAGTTCTGCGGGGGCGGTGAGTGCGTTGCGGTCGCGAACGGGACGAACGCGCTCGAGATTGCCTTGTCCTCGCTCGGATGCGGCCCGGGCGACGAGGTCGTCGTTGCCGCCAACGCCGGCATGTACGCGACCACTGCAGTACTGGCAACCGGCGCGTGCCCGGTGTTCGCAGAGGTGGAACCTCAATCGTTGTTGATCTCGAGGGCTTCGGTTGCCTCGCTGCTCTCGGCCTCGACGCTCGCGGTCGTTGCCACGCATCTTTACGGCGATGTCGCCGACGTTCCACGCCTCCGCAGCGTTCTTCCGTCGCGGGTCGCAATCGTCGAGGACGGTGCGCAAGCACACGGCGCCTCGCTCGACGGACAGTCGGTCGGTTCGTCGGGAGACATAGCCGCGTTCAGCTTCTATCCCACGAAGAACCTCGGCGCAGTTGGCGACGCGGGTGCGGTGGTCTCGAATCGGACCGATCTGATCGAGAGAGCCAGATCTCTTAGGCAGTACGGCTGGGAGTCTCGGTACGTAGCGACGACCGCCGGGGGACGAACTCGCGAATCGACGAGATCCAGGCAGCCGTGTTGCGGGAAATCTCCCCGATGTCCGAGGTTGGAATTCTCGCCGTAACCAGATTCGTGCGCACTATGTGGATGCGCTCGGCGATCGACTCGAGTTCGTGGGCAGCGTTGACGACCGTGTGCAGCATGCCGCGCACTTGTGCGTTGCCCGCCACCCCGCTCGAGACACATTGCGAATGGCAATGCTCGACGACGGTGTGACGTGTGAAGTGCATTATCCGGTCCCCGATCACCGGCAACCAGCTCTCCGGAACCGGAACTTTCGACGGGACAGCCTCGACGAGACGGAGAGAGCCTGCGACGAGGTCCTGAGCCTTCCGTGCTTTCCCGAGCTACGGGACGGCGAAGTAGAACGGGTTGTCGAGTGTGTGAGGAGCCGGACTTGACGACAAGCGATGCTTTGCCCGGATCGGGAGCACCCGCTGGGGCGCGATCTGTCGTCGCCGTAATCGTCCCCGTCTACAACAACGCCGGATCGATACCGAGTCTCTGTGAACAACTCGAGCGGGTTGAGCTGCCGGACGAGTCGGAGTGTCGCGTCACCTTCGTCATCGACGGCAGTCCAGATCTCTCGGCCGAGATTCTCGAGAAGCTCCTCGAGTCGAGTGAGCTTGACGCGACGGTTGTCGTGCTCTCGCGCAACTTCGGCTCGTTTGCAGCGATTCGGGCCGGCCTGGAGCACGCGGAGGGCGACTACTTCGCGGTGATATCCGCTGACCTCCAAGAGCCGCCGTCGTTGATCCCCGGCTTCATCGAGCAACTGCATACCGGCGACTTCGACCTGGTGTTCGGATACCGTGAAGGTCGCGCTGATCCCTTCGTCAGTCGTATCGCCGCAGCACTGTTCTGGCGCGTGTACCGCCGGTGGGTACAACCGTCGATGCCGCTCGGTGGCGTCGACGTGTTCGCGTGCAACGCGGCAGTCCGGTCGTCGATCCTGCTGCTGGAGGAGGCGAACTCGTCGCTGATCGGCCAGTTGCTCTGGCTGGGCTACCGCCGCACAACGGTCGGATATCAGCGACTCCCTCGGTCCGAGGGCAAGAGCGCTTGGACCCTCGCCAAGAAACTGCGTTATTTGTCCGACAGCGTCTTCTCGTTCACCGATCTTCCGATTCGATTCCTGCTCTTCTCAGGCTTGCTCGGCTCTCTGGCAGTGATCGCGACCGCCTTGGTCGTCGCCGCCGCCTGGTGGTTCGACGTTACCAATGTGCCCGGTTACACACCGATCATGCTGGCAGTGCTCTTGGTCGGATTCGTGCTCATCCTGGGCCTCGGAATCGTCGGATCGTACGTTTGGCGCGCGTACGAGAACACTAAGCGGCGCCCGTTGACCGTCACCCATTCCGTGCGGCACTTCCCGGGGAAGCAACGTGACTGATTCGTTCTTTGTTCACCCGAGTGGACTGTGTGAATCAACGAGGATCGGCGAGGGTACGCGGATCTGGGCTTTGCTCATGTCCTTCCGGAAGCGCAGATAGGCGTCCTCTGCAACATCTGTGACGGCGTGTTCATCGAGAACGACGTCATCATCGGTGACCGGGTCACTGTCAAATGCGGCGTGCAGCTCTGGGACGGTATGCGCGTCGACGATGACGTGTTCATCGGGCCGAACGCCACCTTTGCGAATGATCCGTTCCCGCGGAGTCGACAACGGCCCGAGTGGTTCGCCACCACGCGAATACGCGAAGGCGCCTCGATCGGTGCCAACGCGACGATCCTTCCCGGTGTGACGATCGGTCGGCACGCGATGATCGGAGCGGGCACCGTGGTCACGGCCGATGTTCCTGCGAACGCGAAGGTGGTGGGCAATCCCGGAAGCATCATCGGGTATGTCGACAGCGACGAGGGGCGACCACAGGTTGAACGGCCGGAGAAGGTCACACTGGCTCGGTCTTCCGAAGCGGAGCTTCCGACCGGTGTGCGGATTGTCGGCCTGCCTTTGCATCGGGATATGCGGGGCGCCCTCGTTGCCGGCGAGCTCGCCGAGACCGTCTCGTTCGTGCCGCAGCGATACTTCGTCGTGTTCAACGTCCCGTCGAGGCATGTGCGGGGCGAGCACGCTCATCGCGTGTGCTCTCAGTTCTTGACTTGCTTGGCGGGCTCGTTGTCGGTCCATCTCGATGATGGCGAGCATCGCGTCGAGGTCGAGCTCGACTCGCCTACGACAGGCCTTCTCATACCGCCGATGGTGTGGGCGAGCCAGTTTCGCTATAGCGGCGATGCGGTCCTGCTGGCCCTCGCGTCACACCCGTATGACGCAGATGACTACATCCGCGACTACGAGGAATTCCTGTCAGAGCTCGGCTGACGATTCTTTCCGTCGCTCAGCTCTTCGCCTCCGCCCGTCGAAATGCTCGAGGGCGCACCGTCGATCGTGGATTCATCGATGAATTCCTGCCGCGCCCGCGGTCTTGACCGTCGTGGAAAGCCACGAGCCCGCCGCCCCGGGAGCCCCGATCGTGTGCGACGTTGGCCGGATCGTCGCCCCGGACCTACCCGCGGTCGAACGGCTGGTGCGCCTGCAGCTCACTGCGGTGCGCATGGGAACGACGATCGAGCTGCACAACGCGTGCCCCGCGCTCGTAGAGCTGATCGCCTTCGCCGGCTTTGCCGACGTGCTTCTGATTGCCGGTTCAGGCGTCGAGATGCACGGGCAGATCGAAGAGCGCGAACAGCGCGGGATCGACGAAGATGTCCTGGGCGGCGATGCCGCCGTCCGAGATGGTGAGGACCTGGATTGACCACGCGGTGAAGCCGCCGGCCGGGTCGGACCGATACTGGGCGAACGCCGGCATGCCGTTCGCTTCGATGCGAGCGAGCTTCGAGCCTTCGCATTCGGCGCCGGGACCGAGCAGCCACGTCCGGTACTCCCCGGCACCCTGCAACCAGAGCGGGTACGGAGGCATCTGCATTGTGGCGTCCTCGTGCAAGAGCGCGACGAGCGATTCGATGTCGAAGCGTTCGAACGCGTCGACGTAACGCTCCAGCAGTGCTTCCTGCTCGGCGTCGACGGGCTCGGGCGCGCGGTTGGCGCTGACGTTGTGTTCGGTGAGCGTGGTGCGCGCCCGCTGCAGCGCGCTGTTCACCGACACGACCGTCGTGTCGAGGAGCTCGGCGACCTCGCTCGCCTTCCACTTCAGGACTTCGCGCAGGATCAGGACCGCGCGTTGGCGGGCGGGGAGATGCTGCAACGCGGCGATGAACGCGAGCCGGACCGAGTCGCGAACCTCGGCGGCCTCGGCCGGGTCGTCGGTGGTGGATATCACCCGCCGGTCGGGCATGGGGCCGACCCACATGTCTTCACCCGTGGGCTGTACGACCGGGCCGTCGGCGCGTCCGACCTCTTGCAGATCCATCGGGAGAGCGCGCCGGCGCCGGCCCTTCAACATGTCGAAGCAGACGTTGCTCGCGATGCGGTAGAGCCAGGACCGCACCGCCGAGCGACCTTCGAACCGGTCGAAGCTCCGCCACGCCCGGACCAGCGTCTCCTGGACGGCGTCGTCGGCCTCGAACGCCGAGCCGAGCATCCGGTAGCAGTACGCCGTCACCTCGGATCGGTACTGCTCGAAACCGAGCTCGGCCTCCGCGGTATCGACACTGGTCGTGCTCGTCATGCGTACAGGCTCCTCCGGCTCAGCGTTCGGTGACGACCGTACCCAACTCGCGTACCCAACTCGCCTCAGATGGCAGCCATGAGCTTGAAGGCGGCGCCCGTGGAGTCGGTCACGGCGGCCAGGCGCCCGTGGGGGGTGTCCTGGGGGGCTTCGGTGACCGTTCCGCCCAGTTCCGTGACCTTGGCGACGGCCTTGTCGGCGTCGTCGGTCATGAAATACACGGTCCAGTACGACGGCACACCTTCGGGGAGGAATGCGGCGGCGTCCATGATCCCCCCGAGCTCGGTGTCGCCTTGGCTGAGGCCGGCGTCGCGGTCGTTGAGAGTGGTGTAGCGGAACTCGGGCGAGTCGCTGAGCGTGTGGGGCTCGAGGCCGAAGACGTCGCGGTAGAACGCAACGGACTTGTCGTACTCGCGCGTGTGCAGCTCGAACCAAGCCGGCGCGCCGGGCTCGGCGATGGTCCCGAAACCCTTGTGCTGACCAGGTTGCCAGATTCCCAGGTGGGCGCCGCCGACATCGGCCAGGATCGCCATCGTTCCGAGGTCGCCGACGGCCATGGCGGGCGAGCGCACCTCGCCGCCGTTCGCGGCCGCGGCCTTCATGGTGGCGTCCGCGTCCTCGACCGCGAGGTACACCGTCCACGCGTCGGTGGTCTCGGTTGCGCCGTCGTTGCGCATGCCGCCCGCGATCAGCCGGTCGTCCTTGGTGAAGTTGAAGTAGCCGCCGAACTCCGCGTTCGGCTCCTCCGACTTCCACCCCAACAGCTCGCCGTAGAACGCTCGGGTCTTGTCGGGGTCGCTGGTGAAGACGTCGATCCAGCAGGGGGCGCCCACAGGGGCGGATTCACGGTTCGGCATAGCCGGCT
The DNA here is from genome assembly GCA_041691275.1 of Actinomycetota bacterium. Classification (GTDB taxonomy): domain Bacteria; phylum Actinomycetota; class Acidimicrobiia; order IMCC26256; family PALSA-610; genus PALSA-610. The sequence continues at coordinate 26,245 of JBEPUZ010000006.1, forward strand.
CCTTGGTGGAAGCGTTGAGTGAGGCGTTCAGGGTTGCATCTCTTCGACGCTCGGCGCACGCGAAACTCATCGGTCGTCGACGAAAATTTCGCGATGACAGAAGGGCGAAACAGCTGTCGCCGCCGTCTGACGCCCTCCCGGACGCTACTTCTGCGTCGCCCACTCGTGGAGGAGCTTCACTGTGTTCCAGTTGCGGGTGGTCGCCCGGATCGCGAACCTGCGTTCGAAGAACGTGTTGTTGATCTTGGTGCGCCCGTAACCGTTCGGGCAGCGCACGAAGACCTCGCGCCCGTGGACAGCGAACTCGTCGGGTGCGTACGGCTCCGGATCGATCGCCTTGACCTTGGCGGCCGCGGGCTTGTCGTCGAGGAAGGTCACGTAGGCATCGTGTCCGTAGGGATTGCGCTGCATGATGCTCGCCAGCTCGGCGGGCGTGCGTAGGAGCACGCTCACGTCGAGCCCGGAGTCGCGCGCGATCGCCTTCTCGATCGTAGAACCGACGGCCGCCTTCGATCGTGAGCCCGAACGGAACACGACGTTCCCACTCTGGATGTACGTGCGCACCTCGGTATGACCGAGTGTGTCGAACGTTGCCCGCAGGTCGGCCATCGGGAGCTTGCGCCCGCCGACGTTCACGCCACGGAGGAGCGCGATGTAGGTCGCCATGTCGCTGAAGCGCTACGCGGTGGGCAGGCCCTGCTGCTTGTCCATCATGTCGGCCATGATCGAGCGGATGAACTCGTCGGCTTCAGAGGTCAGTCCGCCTTCGACACCGCCGTAGATCGCCGCGCTCATCGGCTTGTCGTCCTTGTGCTCGTGCGCGTAGGCGACTGCGTCGGCGAGGTCGGTCTCGAACGTGTCCGCGAGGCCACCCTGGGTCTGGGGACGGGTGACGGCCATGTGGATCGCGTTCGGATACTGCTGGCCGTTGAAGCGCCAACCCTTCGTCCGCATGTAGTCGTTCACGTGGTAGATGTCGAAGTCGTCGCTCGTGAAGCTGAAGCAGAACGTCGGCGTGCCCAGGATGCGCAGCTCGGGGTGCGAGCGCACCGCGTCCTGCATCTTGAACGCGGTCTCGAAGATCGCCTTCGCGTACTTCGTGTAGCCGTCGCGGCCCATGCTAACCAGTGATGCCCACGTCGACGCGAGGATGCCGCCCGAACGCGAGCCCTCGATGCCGGGCGACGCGTACTTGCCGCCGGTCCAGTCGGTCATGAAGAAGTACTGGCTGTTGCGCAGCGGCTTGTCGCGGAACGCGAGTACCGACGCCCCCTTGAGTCCGTAGCCGTACTTGTGGGTGTCGGCGGAGATGCTCGTGACGCCCGGGATGCGGAAGTCGAAGATCGGGATGTTCGGGTAGCCGAGCTCCTGGCCCCATGGCAGCAGGAATCCGCCCAGGCAACCGTCGACGTGCAGCCCCACGCCCCGTTCGAGCGCGAGGTCGGAGAGCTCGGAGATGGGGTCGATCGTGCCGTACCCGTAGTTGCAAGCAGAGCCGACCATCGCGATCGTGTTCTCGTCGATGAGCGCGGCCATGGCGCCGACGTCGGCCTGCATGGTCTTGGGGTCGATCGGTGCGCGCCGGCACTCGATCGCGAGGAGGTGACACGCCTTGTCGAACGCGGGGTGCGCGGTCTCCGGCTTGACGAAGTTGGGTCGGTCGATGCCGCGCGTCTGCTTGGCGAACTCGCGGTAGGCGAGCACCGCGTGCAGGATGCTGCCGCTGCCGCCGGAGGTCACGAGACCGACGGGCTCGCCGTCGGTGACGGCATCGGCGTGCAGCATGTCGAGGGTCATCGCGATGATCTCGCCCTCGAACTTGGTCATGCTCGGGCACATGTCGCGCTGCAGCGCGTTCATGTGCGCGAAGAGCTCGAACGCGCGGCCGAGGAACTCGTAGTGCGTGTGATCTCCGCAGTACATCGTGCCGGAGCACTTGCCGGTCTCCCACGTGGCGTCCTCGCCGTGTGCGAAGCCCTCGAGCTCGGCGATGATCGAGTCGCGGGAGCGACCTTCGGACGGCATGCCCCGCAGCACGTCGTGGGTGGTGGCGTAGGGATAGGCCGAGCTCATGAAAGCGCCTCACTGATCGGGAGAAGGGCAGCGTAGGCAGCCTCGAACTGCACGTGTCGATCGGCGTACAAGCTGCGGGTCCGGGGGTCGGGTTCGAAGCGCCGGGTGGCGCCGCTCGGCTCGAGGTCGAGCTCGGCTCGGGTCCAGGTCCCGGAGCGTTGCAAGGCGAGCAAGGCTGTGGCCCGGGCGATCGCGACGTCGGGGGCGGCGGGCGCGATCACCGGCCGATCCAGGACGTCGGCGACGACCTGGCACCAGGTTCGCGAGCGGGCCGCGCCACCGACGAGCGCTATCTCCTCGATCGGGTTCCCGGTGTACGCCTCGACTGGTCGGAGCAGCCAGCGCAGGTTGTGGGCGACGCCCTCGACGACCGCTCGTATCAGCGCGGGGCGCGTCGTCTCGAGCGACATGTTGACGAACCCGCCCCGCATCGTGTCGTCGCCCTGCGGTGCGTTCGAGCCGCCCAACCAGGGAAGGAACAAAACGCCGCCCGCGCCCGCGACGGTGCTTTCCAACGCGGGCTCGAGCATCGCGAACGCGTCGTCGACACCGTGGTCGCCGAGGCCGTCAACCGCGTAGACGAAGTTGCGCAGGACGTGCTCGAGCACCTTGGCGCCGAGCCCGTTCTCGGCGCAGACCACGTAGCGATCGCGGTAGGGCGCGGGCATCGGAAAGATCTGATGCTCGAGATCGACTCGGAATCCGTCGACCTCGTCGACGAGGACACTCGTCGTGCCGATCGAGATGCCGGCCCGGCCCGGTGCGAACGCGCCGGTTGCGATCGCGGCAGTGGCAGTGTCGTTCGTGCCCGCATAGACGGTCGCCGTCGCGGGGATGCCGAGCGTGCGGGCGAGGTCGGGGAGGAGGTCACCGACGGTCGCGTCGATCTCGATCAGCGGCGGGAGGCGGGTCGGGTCGACTCCTGCGGCACTGACCAGCTCGTCGTCGTACGCCGGCGGATGCAAAGAGCGGTTGTCGCAGAGTTGGTACATGTAGGTGCTGTGCCGGCTCGCTGTGATCCGGCCGGTGAGGCGCGCGGTCAGGTAGTCCATCGACTCGACGTAGGCCGCGGTGCGCGCGTGGACCTCGGGCCGATCGTGTTGCACGTAGAGGATGTGCGCCAGGGAGAGGCCGCCGCCGACGGGCGGGATCCCGTGCCGCTCGACGAAGGTCATGAACGCGTTCTCGTCGCGCGCCATGATCTCGAACGACCGCTCGGTGCCCCGGGTGTCCTGCCACATCAGCATGGGCATGAGCGGACGGGCGTCGGCGGCGACGGGCACGATCGACGAGTACTGGCTGCAGACGCCGATCGCTCCGACATCGGCGGCGGCCAGCGGGTGCGCCGTGGTCAGCTCCCGAATGGCGTCGAGGAGGGTGGCCCAGGTCTGCTCCGCGTCCTGCTCGGCGATGCCCTCGGACCGGGTCATGCCGAGGGCACGTTGGGTGCTCGCGACGGTCGCGCCGTTCCCGGCGACGAGGGCGACCTTCACGTTGGTCGTGCCGACGTCGATCCCCAGTGCGTTCGCCATCGCCGACATCTTGCCGGTTGGGACCGGCCTCCCTGGATCCTCGGCGGCTCGGCGGCTCGGCGGGATAGTTCGACTCCCTAATGGTTTGGTATCGTGGCCGACGATGTCCGAACGGTCTCGAGATCTTCCCCGCGCCGCCCGGGCCCTGACCCTCGCCGCGCGCAGCATGGAGCGGGCTGCCGCTGTCCGCGACCTGACCCTCGCCCAGTTCCGGATCTTGGCCCTCATTGCCGATGGCGACGAGCGCTCGAGCCTGCTCGCCGAGCGCCTCGCCGTCGCCAAGCCCACGATCACCGCCGTGGTCGACGGCCTGGTCGAACGGGGTCTGGTGATCCGCGAAGCAGTGGTCGGCGACCGCCGGTCGATTCGGGTCTCCCTGACCCCGACGGGAGTCGGCGCGCTCAGCGCCGCCGAGGACGAGATGACCGAGACGCTCGAGCGGATCTTCGAGCACGCCCGCGACCGCGGCGCGCTCGTCGGCGCGTTGCTCGACCTCGACGACGCGCTCGCACTGCGCATGCAGGCGCGCCTCGCCGCGGCCGCGCGCGGCCACGAGGTGGCGAAATGACGGCCGTCGTTGCGCACACCGACTCCGTCGCCACTCCGAAGGTGAAGAAGCGGGGTTGGATCCGGCGCCTCGTCGGCTACATGGCGCCGCACAAGAAGAACGCGTACATCGCGTTCGGGACCGCGATCGGCGGACAGCTCATCCAGTCGTTGTTGCCGGCCGTCCAGGCGATCGTCATCGACGACGTCATCATCCATCACAAGAAGCCGCTCGCACCGTGGCTCGCACTCATGATCGCGATGGGTGTGTTCACCTTCGTGTTCGCCTACTTCCGCCGGTTCCGCGGCGGTCGCATCGCGCTCGACGTACAGCACGATCTGCGTACCGCGATCTTCCGCCAGCTCCAGCGCCTCGACTTCGCGCGCCACGACGAGCTCTCGACAGGTCAGCTGGTGAGCCGGGCGTCGTCCGACGTCGCGCTCGTCCAGGGGTTCTTGCAGTTCCTGCCGATCGGCGTCGCGAACGTCCTCCTGTTCATCGTGTCGTTGACCGTCATGTTCATCTTGTCCGTACCGCTCGCGCTGGTGATGCTCGCGGTCGCGCCGCTGCTGCTCGTCACCGCGATGAAGTTGCGCACATCGGTGTTCCCGGCGAGCTGGGATGCGCAGCAAAAGGCCGGCGACGTGGCCAACGTGGTCGAGGAAGACGTCACCGGCGTGCGCGTGGTGAAGGGTTTCGGGCAGGAGGCGCGGGAGCTGCAACGCCTGGCCGATCGCTCGGAGGCGATGTTCTCGTCGCGCGTGCGGCTCGTGAACATCCAGGCCCGGCTGCAGCCCTCGATGCAGACGATCCCCGCCTTCGGTCAGGTCGCGGTCCTCGCTCTGGGCGGGTGGCTCGCGCTGCACCACCACATCACGCTGGGAACGTTCTTCGCCTTCGCCTCGTACATGCTGCTCATCGCGCCCCCGGTGCGGCAGCTCGCGGCGATCCTGACCGTGGGTCAGCTGGCCCGGGCCGGCGCCGAGCGCATCTACGACCTCCTCGACTCGACCCCGCACGTGCAGGACCGACCGGGCGCCCAGGAGCTCCACGTCGAGCGGGGCGAGGTGATCTTCGACCACATCACGTTCGGTTACACGTCGACGGAACCGGTGCTGCGCGACTTCTCACTGACGGTTGGCGCGGGCGAGACGGTTGCGCTGGTGGGTGGATCGGGTTCGGGCAAGTCGACGGTCGGGCTCCTGCTTCCGCGCTTCTACGACGTGCACTCCGGTTCGATCTCGATCGACGGTGTCGACGTGCGCGACGCGACGCTGCAATCGCTGCGGGGGAGCATCGGCGTCGTGTTCGAGGACTCCTTTCTCTTCTCCGACACTCTCACCGCGAACATCGCCTTCGGACGACCCAACGCGACGGCGGAAGAGGTCGAGACCGCGGCCCGCGCCGCGGAGGCCCACGAGTTCATCATGGCAATGCCGTACGGCTACGAGACCGTCGTCGGTGAGCAGGGATTGACTCTTTCCGGCGGGCAGCGGCAACGGGTCGCACTGGCGCGCGCACTCCTCTCCGATCCCGAGATCCTGCTGCTCGACGACGCGACCTCGTCGGTCGACGCCCGCATCGAAGAAGAGATCCACGCAACGTTGCGGCGGATCTCCCACAACCGCACCACCTTGCTGATCGCGCACCGGCGTTCGACGTTGTCGCTGGCCGATCGCATCATCGTCGTCGACAAGGGTCAGGTTGTCGACGCGGGGACGAACGAGGAGTTGACCGAGCGCTGCCACCTCTACCGGATGTTGTTGTCCGGCCCCGGCGACGACGCGGAAGGCATCGACGCGCTCGAGGAAGACGTCATCGACGACACCCGCGTCGACGGTGTCACCCCGGCCGCGTGGCGCGGGCTCGACGACGACGAGCTCCGCCGCGCGTTGATCACTGATCGCACCCGGACGGCGAGCCCGGCCGCAATGCGGTTCGGCGGACCCGGTGGTGGTGGCGGTGGCGGAGGCGCCGCCGGTGGCGCGGCGTGGGGAGGCGCACTCGCGCCGACGCCCGAGTTGCTGGCCCAGGTCGACGCGCTCGAACCGGCCGACGCCGATCCACACGTCGACGTCGCGTTCGAGTCGCTGCCCGCGCCCGACTTCACCTTCCTCGCGTTCCTTCGGCGGTACCGCAGCTGGCTCTTCGTCGGCATGTTCTTGGTCGCGCTCGACGCGGTGTGCACGCTCGCCGGTCCGCTGCTCGTGCGGTTCGGCCTCGACGACGGGGTGCGCGCCAACGCACCCCGCGAGCTGTGGATCGCGACGATCGCGTTCCTGCTCATCACCCTGTTCGACTGGTGGGTGATGTGGGCGGAAGCGCGAGTGATGGGCCGCATATCGGAGCGACTGCTCCACGCGCTGCGCATCAAGATCTTCGCCCATCTCCAGCGCCTCGGGGTCGACTACTACGAGAACGAGATGGCCGGTCGGATCATGACCCGCATGACCACCGACGTCGACGCCCTCTCGCAGCTCCTGCAGAACGGCCTCGTGAACGCGCTCGTGAACGTCGTGACCTTCATCGGCGTCGGCATCGCGCTCGCGTTCATCAACCCCCGGCTTGCGTTGATCAGCGCGGGGATCCTCCCGCCGCTCTTCGTGGCGACGATCTGGTTCCGGGCCGAGTCGACGAAGGCGTACGAGATCGCGCGGGAGCGCATAGCTGCGGTCAACGCCACCCTCCAAGAGGGTCTGTCCGGCGTGCGGGTGTCGCAGGCCTTCGTCCGCGAGGAGCGCAACCAGGACAACTTCGATGAGATCGCCGGGGGCTACCGCGATGCACGCGTGAAGGCGCAGCGTCTCGTCGCGATCTACTTCCCCTTCGTCGACTTCCTGTCCGACATCGCCGTGTGTCTGGTGCTCGGAGCGGGCAGCGTGTTCGTCGCCCACGGGTCACTCTCGGCGGGCGCGCTCATCGCGTTCCTGCTCTACTTGAACCTCTTCTTTGCTCCGATCCAGCAGCTCTCGCAGGTCTTCGACTCGTACCAACAGGCTCGCGTCGCGATCGCGCGGATCACGGAACTGTTGGCAACAGCCACGTCGCTGGCGTCGCCCGCGTATCCGGTTCCGGTGCCGCGCCTGACCGGTGACGTCGTGTTCGACGACGTGCATTTCCGGTATGCGGGCGCGACGGTCGAGGCGTTGCGCGGCATCGACCTTCGCATCCGGCCCGGCGAAACCGTTGCGTTGGTCGGCGAGACGGGCGCGGGGAAGTCGACCGTCATCAAGCTGGTCGCGCGGTTCTACGACCCGACGAGCGGACACGTCAGGGCCGACGGCATCGACGTGAACACCTACGAACAGGTGCCGTTCCACCAGCAGCTCGGCGTCGTGCCCCAAGAGGCGTTCCTGTTCTCGGGCACGATTCGCGACAACATCGCGTACGGACGCGACGCGTCGACCGACGCCGAAGTCGAGACCGCGGCCCGCGCCGTCGGCGCGCACGAGTTCATTGCCGGGCTTCCCGGCGGCTACCTCCAGTGGGTGAGCGAGCGGGGCCGTTCGCTGTCGTCGGGACAACGGCAGCTCATCGCACTCGCGCGCGCACACCTCGTGGACCCCGCGATCCTGCTGCTCGACGAAGCCACGTCGAACCTCGACCTGCAGACCGAAGCCAAGGTCCAGGCCGCCATGGGTGTCGCGGCCAAGGGTCGCACGACGATCCTGATCGCGCACCGCCTGCAGACCGCTCGCCTCGCCGATCGCATCGTGGTGATCGACCAGGGCCGGGTCGTCGAGGACGGTGCCCACGACTCGTTGCTCGCCCGCCGCGGGGCGTACGCGCGCATGTGGGCGTCCGCCGAAGGCCAACCCTCCGCCGCCGCCAACTGAGCCCGAACCCCCCAATCGCGTTGTGCGACTTTCCGCCCGCACGACGGTTTCCCCGCGCAACAGTTGGGCGAGTTTTCCGCTCGGCGGGCAGTTTTCTCGCACAACGCGGGGGGTTTCGGGCCGGTAGCGTCGTCGGGATGCCGGAGATGCCTGTCGATCGGCCGGGGCGCACCTGGTGGCGCGACGGCGTGCTGTACCAGATCTACCCGCGCTCCTACATGGACACGAACGCCGACGGCGTCGGCGACCTGCGCGGTATCACCGAACGACTCGACCATCTGCAGTGGCTCGGCTTCGACGGCATCTGGCTCGACCCGATCATGGTCTCGCCCAACGACGACTGGGGATACGACGTCGCCGACTATGTCGACGTCGACCCGTCGCTCGGCACGCTGGCCGACGCCGACACGTTGATCGAAGAGGCGTCCAAACGCGGGATTCGCGTGATCCTCGACCTCGTCCCGAATCACACCAGTGACCGTCATCCGTGGTTCGTCGACGCGAAGTCGTCGCGCGACTCGGCGCACCGCGACTGGTACGTGTGGGCCGATCCGAAATCCGATGGTTCGGTCCCGAACAATTGGACGATGGCGTTCGATCCTCGCCAGCCCGCGTGGACGTTCGACGAGGCGAGTGGCCAGTACTACCTGAACCAGTTCCTCTCCTCGCAGCCCGATCTCAACTGGTGGAACGAAGACGTGCGCGACGCGTTCGACGCGATCCTCCGCTTCTGGTTCGACCGGGGAGTGGCCGGGTTCCGCATCGACGTCGCCCATTCGGTGATCAAGGACCGCCAGCTCCGCGATAACCCGCCCGCGACCAAGGACGACCACTGGTACGTCCAGATGATGGGGCAGCGGTCGGTCTACAACGCGTGCCGGCCCGAGGTACACGACGTGCTGCGCCGCTGGCGCGCCCTCGCCGAGACGTACGCCCCGCCCCGTGTGCTCATCGGCGAGACGTATGTGCTCGAACCCGAAGCGTTCGCCAAGTTCTACGGCGACGGTGACGAGCTCAATCTCGCGTTCAACTTCATGCTGCTGCACTCCGACTTCGAGGCGCCGCAACTCCGCGACGCGATCGAGCATGCCGAAGCGTTGTTACCGGCGAACGCGTGGCCGGTGTGGACAGGTGGCAACCACGACAACCATCGCTTCCCGACGCGCTGGTGCAAGAACGACCCGGCGAAGACGCGAGCCGCGTTGGTCATGCTGCTCGGGCTGCGGGGCACGCCGTTCCTTTACTACGGCGACGAGATCGGGATGATCGACACCGACGTCCCCGTCGATCGCATCCTCGACCCCGTAGGCGTGTTCCACGGCTCGCGCATGGGGCGCGACGACGAGCGCACACCGATGCAATGGACCCCCGCCGATGGCGCCGGCTTCTCGGAACCGGGCGTGGAACCGTGGCTCCCGTACGGGGACTATGCCTCGTACAACGTCGCCGACCAACGTCGCGATCCGCACTCGGCCCTCTCACTCACGCGCGACCTCATTGGACTTCGCGACGCGCTTCCAGAGCTCCGCGACGGCGCCTACCGGACGATGCCCGCGCCCGACCCGGACGTCTGGGTGTGGCTGCGAGGTGAACGCACCGTCGTTGCGTGCAATCTCTCCGACGCCGCCGTCGAGATCGCTGACGTGGGCCCGGGCGCAATCCGCATCTCGACGATCCGCACGCGCGACGACGAGACTGTCGAAGGACCGTTGCAACTTGCTCCGTACGAGGCGGCGATCGTCTGGCGCGACGCGTGACCGGTATCGCGCCGTGGCTCTCGGTGCCGGACGCGACCGCGGCGTTGGTGTTCTATCGGGCTGCGTTCGGCGCGGTCGATGTCGAGCGTCACGAGTTCGACGGCGTGGTCCAGGTCGCGCAGCTGTGGATCGGCGGTGCCGACTTCTGGATCCAGAACGATCCCGACGCGATGTCCGCTGCCGGCGCCGACCGCCCTGTGCGCATGATCCTCGCGGTCGACGATCCCGACGCGGTGTTCGCCCGCGCGGTCCGGGTCGGCGCGACCGAGGTGCACGCGATGCAGGACGCGCACGGTTGGCATATCGGTCGGATGGCCGATCCCTTCGGCCACCACTGGGAGATCGGCCGCCGGCTCGACGGCTGAACCGCTCGACTCAGGAAGGATGCGCGGCGCACCACGCGAGCAGGTCGTCGGCCGGAAGTGCGTTGACCACTTGCTCGGCCTGCACCCCGCATTCCGCAGCGCGATCGGTGCCGTACGGCTGCCATTCGAGCTGTTCCGCCGCGTGCGCGTCGGTACTGATCGCGATCTTCAGTCCGGCGTCGACGGCTTTGCGAAGCATCTCCTTGGGCGGATCGAGCCGTTCGGGCCGGCAGTTGACCTCGAGCGCGGTGTCGTAGACGCGGCACGCCTCGATCACGATGTCGACGTCGAACTCCGACTGCGGACGACCGCGCCCGACGAGCAGGCGCCCCGTGCAGTGACCGAGCACGTCGACGAGCGGACTTGCGATCGCGCCGACCATGCGTCGCGTCATCGCGGGTGCTTCCATCCGTAGCTTCGAGTGCACGCTCGCGACCACGACGTCGATGCGTTCGAGCAGTTCCTCGGAGCCGTCGAGCGCGCCGTCGTCGAGGATATCGACCTCGATGCCGGTGAGGATGCGGAACGGCGCCATCTCCTCGTTCAGCTCGGCCACGACGTCGAGCTGCTCGAGCCGCTTCTCCTCCGGCAGGCCGTGCGCGATTTTCAGGCGGGCCGAATGGTCGGTGAGCGCGAAGTACTCATGCCCGAGTGCATGCGCTCGCTCGGCCATCACCCGGATCGTGTCGCCGCCGTCCGACCAATCCGAGTGCACGTGCAGGTCGCCTTTGAGCTGGGCGCGCAGCGCGTCGCCGGCCTGGGTGCCGGGCGTCTCCGCGTGCTCGAGCAGCTTCTGCAGATACTTGGGAGTCTCGCCCGCCAGCGCCTCGGCGATCACCGCCGCGGTCGTGTCACCGATTCCCGGTAGGTCCTTCAGTTGCCCGTTGTCGGCGAGAAATCGCAGCTCCGATTCGGGTACCCGGGAAATCTCTCGCGCCGCCCGCTTGAAGGCCTGCTGGCGGGGCCCCGGCGCACGGGCGCGCATCATCAGGTCGGCGATGCGCTCGAGGGCCGCTACCGGCGTCATGCCCCGAAAGTACCCTCGGAGGCCGGGCTCTTCCCACCGGTGTCACGCAGATGCGCCCGTATACTCGCGGCGTTCCGGAGGGCTGACCGAGTGGCCGAAGGTGCTCGCCTGCTAAGCGAGTAGGGGGTGATAAGCCCCCTCGAGGGTTCAAATCCCTCGCCCTCCGCCAGTGTGAGAACGGCGAGGTGGTGCGCGGGATGAGGATCGTCTCGCTGCTGCCGTCGGCCACCGAGATCGTGTTCGCGCTCGGGCTCGGTGACGACCTGCTCGGTGTCAGCTTCGAGTGTGACTTCCCGCCCGCGGCGCGTGGGCTGCCGAGCGTCTCGGGCACCGCGCTCGGGGCCGCGCTGACACCCGCGGAGATCGACGCCGAGGTGACCGCGTCGGTGCAGGCCGGGGCGTCGCTGTACACGCTCGACAGTGCGTTGATTCGGGAGCTCGCACCCGACCTCATCGTCGCCCAGGATCTGTGTCACGTGTGCGCGGTCCCGGCGGGTGCGGTCGACGCCGCGCTCGATGTCATCGGGTGCCGCGCCAAAGTGCTCTCGCTGGATCCGCACACGCTGGACGAGGTCGTTGCGTGTGTCGGTGAGGTCGGAGCCGCGACCGGGACGACCGCCCGGGCCGCAGTCGTGATGGACGAACTGCGGGAACGCATCGACGTCGTTTGCCGGCGCGTCGCCCCGCGCGCGCGGCCGCGCGTGCTCGTGCTCGAGTGGAGCGACCCACCGTTCAGCGCCGGGCACTGGGTTCCGGAGATGGTTGTGGCCGCCGGCGGCGAACCGGTGCTTGCGCACGCAGGTGCACGTTCTCGCCCGCTCGACTGGCGCTCGATCGAAGCGGCCGAGGCCGACGCCGTGGTCTTCATGCCGTGTGGATTTGGTCTCGCCGATGCGGTCGATCAGGCGGGCGCGCTGCTGGGCCGCAGCGAGCTGTGCGGAGTCGAGCGTTTCTTCGCCGTCGACGGCAACGCCTACTTCTCCCGTCCGGGGCCGCGTGTTGTCGACGGCGTGGAGCTCCTCGGCGAGCTCTTGCACCCGACGTCGGGAGATCCGACGGCGGGTGGCCGCCGGCTCCGCTGATCCGGATCCCCTCGGCGCAACCGCGCCGCAACCCGTGTCGGGGAATCCTTCGGGGAATCCTCGGAACGGTGACCGGCCGAGGGGATCGTCGGAACGGCGACGGGTTGGGGCGCGCCGGTAGGTTCCTGCGATGACCGACGACTACGCCTCCGCCTTCGCAGCCCTGGGTTCCGCAACCCTCGGCGAGAGTGGCGCCCGACCGATGGCGCCGCGCATCCGTCCCGTGTGGCACGGCGCGCGCCTCAGCGCCCCCGCCTTCCCCGTGACGTGCAGCACGGCCGACAACCTTGCAATCCACGTCGCGGTGGCCGAAGCCCCGGCCGGCTCGGTGCTGGTCGTCAACGTCGGCCACGAACCCGCCCGCGGCTACTGGGGCGAGGTGCTCACCACCGGAGCGGAGACCCGCGGTCTGAAGGGTCTCGTCATCGACGGCGGCGTCCGCGACGTCGACGCGCTCGAGGCGCACGGCTTCCCCGTGTTCTCGGTGATGGTCGCGCTGCGCGGTGCGACCAAGCAGGAGCCCGGCCGGATCGGCGGCACCGCGATGGTCGGTGACGTCGAGGTCGCGGCGGGCGACTGGATCGTCGGCGATGTGGACGGTGTCGTCGTCGTGCCCTACGCGCACCTCGACGACGTCCTTTCCGCCGGGCGCACTCGGGCGGAGAAGGAAGTGCACTACTTCGAAGAGCTGCGCGCGGGCCGTACGACGATGCAACTGCTGTCGCTCGACGACGCGCCTATCGAGCGCGACTGATTCAGTCGACCCGTTTCATGAGGTTGCGGTCGGAGTGCTCGACCACCGCCCCGAAGCGGGTGTGTTCCACGGTTGTCAGCTCGTCGTACGCCCACGTGCCGTCGTCGTTGATCGTCACCGTGCACTTGTAGTTCGAGGTGCGCGCCGCGGTAGCGAGAAAACGGTTCGACAACACGCCGTAGATCTCCGAGCCGCACTCGGCGTGCATCGTGAAGCTCTTCGCGTCGGGCTCGGCGTCGCCGCCGGCGAGCACGAGGCTCCCGCGCGGAACGACGAAGCAGCGGAACACCTGCTTGTCGGCCGCGTCGTAGAGCCAGTACCCGACCTCGGTGTGGAAGGGGTTCTCTTCCTCGCCCCGCCACGCGGCCATGCGGTAGTCGAGGCCGTACAGCACCTGGGTACCGTTCTCGACGGGCCCGAACGGCTTCATCGAGGTCTTCTCGCGGTAGGGCGTGTCCTTGACCTTGCTTTCCGCGTTCGCGTACGCGAAGTCGCTGCCCTGGTCTCCTTCCCACTCGCCTATCAGTGCGGCGAGGGGTCCCCATTCGGCGTTGGCGCTCATCCGCGCATGGTAGGTCGACCTCAGAGAACGACGACGGAACGGAGCACCTCTCCCTGTTCCATCTTGTGGAACGCCTGCTCGACCTCGTCGAGAGCGATGGTTTCCGACACGAACTTGTCGAGCGGGAACCGACCCTGCAGGTAGAGGTCGATGAGCGTGGGGAAGTCGCGCGACGGTAGGCAATCGCCGTACCAACTCGGCTTCAGTGCGCCGCCGCGTCCGAAGAAGTCGATCATCGGGATGTCGGGGAGCGCCATGTCGGGCGTCGGCACGCCGACCTGCACGACGGTGCCGGCGAGGTCGCGCGCGTAGAACGCCTGCTTCAACACTTCGGGGCGACCGACCGCCTCGATGCAGACGTCGGCGCCGTTGCCCTCGGTGAGGGCACGGACGGCCTCGATCGGGTCTTCCTTCGACGCGTCGACGGTGTGGGTCGCACCGAACCCGATCGTCCACTCGAGCTTTTGGGGATCACGGTCGACGGCGATGATCGTGCGCGCTCCCGCCAGGCGCGCGGCTGCGATCGCGGCATCGCCTACGCCACCGCACCCGAAGACCGCCACGGTGTCGTCGCGTTCCACGGCGCCCGTGTACGTCACCGCTCCGAACCCGGCCATGACCCCGCACCCGAGCAAGCCGGCCGCGGCGGGGTTGGCGCGACTGTCGACCTTGGTCGCCTGGCCCGCAGCGACCAGCGTCTTCTCCGCGAAGGCGCCGATGCCGAGCGCGGGAGACAGCGCGGTGCCGTCGGCGAGCGTCATCTTCTGGGTGGCGTTGTGCGTGTTGAAGCAGTACCACGGTCGACCCCGGCGGCACGCCCGGCACTCACCGCACACCGCACGCCAGTTGAGAACGACGAAGTCGCCGGGCGCGATGCCGGTGACGTCGGCCCCGACGGCTTCCACGATGCCGGCGGCTTCGTGCCCGAGAAGAAACGGGTAGTCGTCGCTGATCCCGCCCTCGCGGTAGTGCAGATCGGTATGGCATACGCCGCACGCTTGCACCCGTACCTTGGCCTCGCCCGGGCCTGGATCGGGGACGACGATCGTCTCGACCGTGACCGGCGCCTTCTTCGCAGTGGCAACGACTCCGCGTACCTGCTCGCTCATGACAGCGAATCTAGGCAACCGTTCAGCTCGGCGTCACGGCGTGTGTCAGACGACGTTCGGGGGAGTTCCGCCCGCGAGCACGGTTGCCACCGCCCCGGTCGCCATCGTCGCCATGCGCGTGCGCGTCGCCTGTGACGCGGAGCCGACGTGCGGCAACAACACGGTGCGGGGAGCGCTCAAGAGTCGGGGCTCGATCGCGGGTTCGCGTTCGTAGACGTCGAGACCCGCGGCAAAAAGACGGCCTTCGTGCAGAGCGTCCGCCAGGGCCGACTCGTCGACCACCGTGCCCCGCGCCGTGTTCACCAGGACCGCGGTCGGCTTCATGAGCGCGAGCCGACGCGCGTCGATCAGGTGGGTCGTACCGGCGCCGCCGGGGGTGTGCAACGACACGATGTCGGACGCAGCCAGTAGCTCGTCGAGGTCGGCGACGTATCCGGGTTCGTTCGTCGGCGTGCGGGCGTGGTGCAGCACGCGCATCCCGAACCCGGCGGCCCGCCCGGCGACCGCCCGTCCGATCCGGCCGAAGCCAACGACGCCCAACGTCGCCCCGTGGACGTCGCGCCCGAGGTACTGGGTGACGCCCCAGCCCTTCCAGCGGCCGGTGCGGAGGTCGGCCTCGGCTGTGGACGCGAGGCGGGACGCGGCGAGGATCAACAAGAACGCGGTGTCGGCGGTCGTGTCGTCGAGCACACCGGGTGTGTTGCACACGGTGATGCCGTGCTCGGCGGCGGCCTTCACATCGATGTTGTCGTAGCCGACCGCGACGTTCGCAACGACCCGGAGGCGTCCACCTCGGGCGCCGGCGCGTAACACCTCCGCGTCGATCTTGTCGGTGAGGAGCGAGACGATCGCGTCGCACTCCCGCGCACTCGTGCGCAGCTCGTCGGGCGTGAACGGTGTGTCGTCGGCATTCGGTCCGACGACGTCGTGCCCCGCGAGCGGGTCGGTCCCTCCTTCGGGAAGGCGGCGGGTCACCAGTACTCGACCCACGCGCGTCAGCTCGTGTAGTCGACGGGGTCGGCGCCCTCGACGCCGACCGCGAACGCGAAGCAGTGGATCGGGGCGTGGTCGCTGACCGGTCGGAGCGAGTGCACCGCGTTCGGCGGGATGTGCACGAGGTCGCCCTGGCGGATCTCGCGGTCCTCGCCCGAGATCGTCATGATCCCGCGGCCCGCGGTCACGTAATAGAACTCGTGCGTGGGGTGATGGTGCGGGTCGACGAGACCGCCGCCGGCCACCTCGAATTCGCTCACGAGCTCCAGGTGTCCGCCCTTGGTGATGTCGAACATCTCCCGCGGGCTCACCAACCACCACACCGGAACGGTGCCGTTGTGCTCGATGACCGGTTCGACTTCCTCGATCGACCGCACATCCATTTGGTGACCCTCCGCATTTCCCGACTGGCGCGCCACGATGGAGTAAGACTGACGCCGGCGTCAGCTTAGAGCCGGCAATTGGAGGAGGCATGATGCGGACAGTCCGGCTCGACGCGCAGGCGGCGACACGCGCATCGTTCGCGCCCTTCGGCGACATCCCGCCCGAGGAGAATGACGGCAACCCGACCGCCGCCGTCGAGTTCCTCTGGAACGACGGCGCCGCGAACTTCATCGGGCACACCCTCGACGAGCTCGAGATCGTCGACGGTTGGCTGCGCTGCGAGTTGCTCAATCGCCACGACACCCACACCCAGACCCTGATCCCCATGAGCGGCGACGCGATCGTGGTGGTCGCACCCGGCGACGTCGACTTCTCCGAGCCCGAGCACTTCGACACCGTCCGGGCGTTTGTGATGCCGCAGTACTCGTGTGTGCACCTGCACCGCGGAACCTGGCACTGGGGCCCCTATCCGTTGGATGCTCCGTCTGTCCGCATCTTCAACGTGCAGGGCCGTGGTTACGCCGATGACAACGGAATCGCGTGGCTGACCCGCGATCACAGCGTCATCTACGAGGTTCCCGCTCAAGTCTGAGGCGTCGCGCGCTCGATGAAGAATGTGAGGGGTATGGGCCGGGGCTCCAAGAGGGGGAGCTATGCCGGCAACAGTCACCACCACGAAGCTCAATCGAGAGATCGCGGTCGAGGAACGACGGGTGGGAATCCCGACAAGTCGACCGCTGACCGACGGCGCGATCGCGAGCCGCCGGTTGCAGATCGCCGTCGTGCTCGGCGCGAGCGGCTTCGTGGCCCTGTTCGCGTTGGCGGTCGCCAACGGTTTCGTCAAGGCCGGCGCCATCGCCGTGGCCGTTGTGTTCGCGGTGTACGCGATCGAGAAGGACCGCCATCTCCGCCGGCTCGCGATGCTCCGGGGCGATTCGAAGAAGATCACGCTCGCCGTCGCGGGCGAGTTGATGTTCTCGGGCGCGTTGGCCTGCGACCGTGAGCTGCTCGACCTCCGGGACGTGGTCGCACGCGCCGCGGGCAACCTCGCGGCCGGTCTCGCCGAGGTGGTCGGCGCCGACTGCACCAGGCTGCGCGTGATCGGACCGTCGGGCGAGGTGCCCGTCGCCGCGGAGCGCGAGTTGAACGCGCGGCGGTTGGTTCCCGACGACCCTTGCCCCGCGCACGAGGCGCTGCGGACGCACCGCTCGGTCCGGCACGTGAG
>JBEPUZ010000007.1:0-43435 GCA_041691275.1 Actinomycetota bacterium
GTCCTGGTCGTGACGCACGACGAAGCGATCGCGGCCCGCGCCGACAGACGGATGCATCTCGTCGGCGGACGAATCGAGTCGGCATGACCTGGCGTGATGCGATCGTCTTGGCTCGGCGGAGTGTCGGACGCCGGGGCGGCCGCGCGGTGCTCACCGTGCTTTCGGTTGCCCTCGGCGCCGCGCTCCTCTCGTCGTTGCTCATCGCGAGCGACTCCGCCAAGCAGCGCGTCCTCGATCAGGTGAGCGAAGGCGGACCGCTGTCGGGGATCAAGGTCGACGCCGCGGCACCGTCGGCGTCGGCGCTCGACAGCGACAACCCTCGACCCGGCGCGGCTCGCCACATCGACGACGCCGCATTGCAACGCATCGCCGGGCTTGCGGAGGTTTCGTCGGTCCTGCCGATCATCGCGACGCCGATCATCGCGCTCGCGCCGACAACGCTCCCGGCCGCCGCGCACGCGACGTCGACGAACGACCGGCCCTTGTTCGAGTCGGCGGTCGGGATCGACCTTGCGCACGTGAGCCAACTCCCGGTCACCGTGATCGCGGGCCGGATGCCGCAGCAAGCATCGCAAACGGAGATCGCAGTAACGGTCGACTTCCTGCAGCGCGTCGGTGTCACCAACGCAAATTCCAAGGCCCTGATCGGCACCGACATCATGCTCGGCGCGCCTCGCGTCTACAAGAACGGGAACGAGCGCCGGAACCGGGCCCGCTGGACAAAGGCGGAGATCGTGGGGGTCGTCTCGCAGGAAGCCGGCAACGGTCTCTTCGTAGTGTCGCTCGACATGGCCCGGTCCGATCGGGCCTGGACCACAGCCGGTGCACCGATCGACGGCGTCGACCCGAACCCGTCGGAGTACTCGGCCCTCTTCGTCGTCGCCCACGGGCTCGATCACGTCACCCAGGTACGGGCAGAGATCAACGGCGTCGGGTACTCGACCAGCGCACCGGAGTCGCTCATCACCCAGGTGCAGCGCTACGTGCACGTTGTCGAGCTGGTACTCGCCGGGATCGGCTTCATCGGCCTCACCATCGCCGCGCTCGGCATCTCGAACGCGATGCTCGCCGCGATACGCGAACGCAGGCGGGAGATCGGCGTCCTGAAGGCCGTCGGTGCGGCCGACCGCGACGTACGCCGTGTCTTCCTCGTCGAAGCCGGGACCCTCGGATTCGCCGGAGGTCTGCTCGGCGCCGGATTAGGGCTCCTCGTCGCCCGCGCGCTCGCGGCCGTCGTCAACCGGTATCTCGCGAGCCAGGATCTTCAGACCGTGCACCTCGGCGTACCCGTTCTGCTTCTCGCCGCCGTCGTCGTCGGAGCAACCGTGCTCGCGCTGGCCGCCGGCACGCTGCCCGCCATCCGCGCCGCCCGCATGCCCGCCCGTCAGGCAATCAGCGACGAATGACACGCCGATTCGGATGCGCCATCGTCATCAGCCTCGCGGTTGCCGTATCGGGTTGCAGCGCACACTCACGCGCCGCCTCGGTTCTGCCCGCGACGCTCGCCGGCCCGCAAGAGACCGTCGTGTCCATCGGAGGGAGCGCGACCGAGGGTGACGGGGTCCGCAACCGACTCCAGGAAGCGTGGCCGTACCTCGTGTTCCGCAACGCGCTCCCACTCTCGACCGTGTTCGTGAACGCAGCCCTCGACGATGCCACCGTCGCGCACGCGCTCCAGCTACAGGTCCCCGTCGCAACGGAGCTGAAGCCGAACCTTGTCGAGGTGTGGCTCGGACCCGACGACGTCGAGGCCGCGACGCCGATCCCCGCCTTCACCACCGGCCTGACCCAGTTGATCCAACGCCTGCGCGCGTCGACCTCGACGCGGGTCCTCGTCGCCGATCTCCCGACCTCCTTCGGAACCCGAGTTGGCCCTTACAACACGGCGATCCATTCCGTTGTCACCGCGACCGGAGCCGAGCTCGTCGCTTTGGCAACGGCGACCGTCACCCTCGCGCCCGTGAAGGGACTCGCACCGCAACCTGACGCCGACGGAAATCGAGCCAT
Source organism: Actinomycetota bacterium (assembly GCA_041691275.1). Taxonomy (GTDB): domain Bacteria; phylum Actinomycetota; class Acidimicrobiia; order IMCC26256; family PALSA-610; genus PALSA-610. The sequence goes on from JBEPUZ010000007.1 coordinate 2,008, forward strand.
CGCCGCCGCATTTCAGAAGGTCATTAAGAAATCAGACTGAGCATCGTTGTCGGACTTCACGATTCCATGATCACTGCTTCGCTATCCGTGCAGCATCAGCGGGTATCAGACCTTCGTGATCGGCACGAAGTCGGTTCGTCGCCGACCGCTTCGGCCCCGTTGTTCGTGTGGATGCACGGCGGCGGCATCGGCTACTTCGACGCAACCGGCAAACCTCAGCCCGATACTCAGCAGATGACCGAGCAGGCCGCGAACACGCTCCAGGGCGGGCTGACCAACGCAGGGTTGTTGACGAGCATCCGTAACGACCCGGTCGGATTCCGTGTGCTCGCGGTGTCGTGCTGCGACCGCGACCTGTCCACCGTGGATCCGCGCTACATGCCGAAGTGCGTGCGCTGAACCGCCAACACCGCCTCGGCCGGTCCGCTGAGCTCCACTCGATCAGTAACCTCGCGGCCGAACACATAGAGGAGCAGTTCGCCGGGCGTGCCCTTCAGCCGGGCGGTGGGCTCCGCCGGGCGCACCGTGATGAGCTCGCCGGTGCCCTCCCACTCGATCTCGAGCCCCGCTCCACGCAGTCGGCGACTCAAATACCGGCCACCTCGACGAACGTTCTTCCACAGACCTGATTCGAGCTCGTGCGTGAGAGTCCGCGGAGCCAAGCCGTTGGCTCGACGCACGTCCTCGTGGTGCACGTAGAACTCGTTCAGGTTCGGGTGCGACCGCACCCAGCCGATGCGGAAAAAGCCGGGCGGCGGGCCCGACCGGACGCGGTCCACGAGCCACCCATAGTCGTGGCGGTCCACGAGTCTCGCCCGCCGCCCCTCGGCGAATCGTCGGAAGCCTCCCGGAAGCACGAGGCACGGGCCGGCTACGAGATCGCGCTCCCGGAGCACGATGTGGGCGGCGAGGTCGTGAGTGGTCCAGCCTTCGAGCAGCGTGGGAGCGCGAGGTCCAAGTTCGTCGAACAGATTGCACAGCTCGACCCGCTCCTGGGCGTCGAGAGAGAGGCCTCCCATGCGCGACAACGTTACCGAGGCATGACGAACGCGCACGACGCGTTCGGAACGGAGTGAGCCGTGGAGTTTGTCGGTGCACCTGAGATCCTCGTCATCCTCGTCGTCATGCTCATCATCTTCGGCCCGGCCCGGTTACCCAAGCTCGCCCGCTCCGTAGGGGACGCAGCACACGAGTTTCGGCGCGGCAGTTCAGCCGATCACGGCCGCAACGAGGGCGTGCAGGCGGTCGACGCGACCGAACGCCGGAAGGCGCTTCCGGGCGACTCGTTCAACTGATCCGCCTGGTTCGAGCGACGGAACGCGGACCGTCACCGGTTCTCGACGCGTATGGTGAGCAGGAGTGCAGCGCCCAGCGTCGAGCTGACCACTGAACCCGCGACGATTCCGATCTTCGCGTCGCTCAGCATCGCGCCGGCGAAGGAGAGGTCGGCGACGAATAGCGACACAGTGAAACCGATTCCCGCGACGCACGCGACGCCGGCCAGGTGGCGGAACGTGACACCGCCGGGCAGCCGACCCAACCGAACCTTGACCGCGAGTGCCGTCGTCAACACGATCCCGAGTGGCTTACCGACCACCAACCCGACGACGATGCCCCACGCGATCCGGCTGCTGAACGCTGTCCTGAGCGCCGCCGAGTCGAGGTGAACGCCGGCATTTGCGATCGCGAAGATCGGGATCGCGACGAAGCTCGACCAGGGATGCAATCGGCGTTCGAGCCCTTCGATCACCTCCTTACCCGAGAACGGCCGGGCGGGCGTCAGGAGTCCGAGCGCAACTCCGGCGATCGTCGCGTGCACGCCCGACTCGAACGTGCAGGCCCAGAGCACGAACGCGGGGACGACGTACATGATCGGATGGCTGACTCCACACTTCCGCATCAACACGATCACTGCGACGACCAGTAAGGCTCCGAACAACCAGTCGAACGCGATTCCAGTCGAGTAGAAGACCGCGATCACAACAATCGCGCCAATGTCGTCGACGATCGCGAGCGTCAACAAGAAGAGCTTCAGGGGCTTCGGCACCCGTGCCCCGAGCACCGCGAGGACCACTACCGCGAACGCGATGTCGGTCGCCATCGGAATAGCCCAACCGCGACCTCCGGCGCTACCGGCATTGAACGCCAGGAACAACACCGCGGGGAACACCATGCCGCCGAACGCCGCGATGACCGGAAGGCTCGCCTTCCGACGGTCTCGCAAGTCACCGCAGACGAGTTCACGCTTGATCTCGAGACCGACGACGAAGAAGAAGATCGTCATCAGACCGTCGTTCACCCAGTGACGAAGATCCTCCGACACGCCGAAGGTGTGCGAACCGACCGTCAGCCCGTAGGTCCACAGACGCTCATATGACCCGCCCCAGAGGTTCGACCACATGAACGCCACGAACGTCGCCGCAAGTAAGACGACGCCGCCGAGCACCTCGACGGAGACGAAATCGCTTCCGACCGGGGACAGCGCACGTCCTACAACCGGGATACGAACATGAGTACGTCGCGCCACTAGGCGGGCCTCCGGACGCTCAGTACCAACCCGCCGACGAGGCTTCCCGGCTCACCAATCCTCAAGGTAGCCCCCCGGATCCGCCGGCCCGGCACCCGTGCCGCCTGACTTCGTCTTGGTCCCGTGAATGCAGTTCTACAATGCTTGCTATGCTACATGTATCTGCCGCCGTCGATGGAGAGAGATGCGCATGAACGATCGAAATCCTGAGCCGGTCTCTCGCTTCATCTCGGCGCTGACACCGTCGGAATACGGAGCGTTGGTCGAGGTCGCCACCCGCGGCGCGACGGGTGCCGGGGCCGCCACGTCTGCTTACGTCGAGCACCGGTTGGTACTCCTCGGCCTCGCGCTGCGCGTTGCCGACGGCGATGACGCTAACGCTGACGACGCTCACACGGTCTTGATCCTCTCGACCGCGGGCCGCACCCTGGTGAACGATGTCCACGAACGCAACCGCGTCTCGCCAACACGGAAGTCCGTCGCTCGGAGACTCTGCGACCACGACTTCCACGCCTGGTCTTCTCGGGGTCGGCGCGGGCTGCACCCAACTCTCGGGCCCGCGTCCGGCTCGGAAGCAGCCGAAGGTTGAGTTCGCGCCGCGTAGCGTCGAAGGCACCCGTTGAAGGTGCGGTCGACGAGACGACACGCGCGCTGCTGGCGGCATCGCGAGCGCTGGTCGGCGTCGCGGTCCGGTCGCTCCACACGGTCGAAGACGCGGTCACGTTGCCGCAGTATCGGGCCTTGGTCGTGCTGGCTTCGCACGGCGAACAGAATGTCGGCGTCCTGGCCGAGGTTCTCGCAATCCATCCCTCGACTGCGACGAGGCTGTGCGACCGGCTCGCGGGAAAGGGCTTGATCGAGCGGAAGACGTCGACCGAGAGCCGGCGCGAAGTGACCGTCACGCTCACCCCGGCCGGCCGAGCCCTGCTGCGGTCCGTCACGCAGCGTCGCGTGCGCGAGATCAACAATATCGCTACGCGTCTCGATCCCAAGGTGCGACGCGCCGCGATAGACGCGCTCAACGCGTTTGCGGCGGCGGCGGGCGAGATCCCGGACGAAGCCTGGAAGCTCGGGTGGACGTCGTGACCGCCGGCGCTCGGATCCCGGGCCGGATCGCTTTTCGCGGCGCCGAGCTGCGCCGCCTCGCGACCCGCTCGAAAGAGGTCATCCTGCTCGCAGCAATCGTCGGGGCCGCAACCGGGTTGGGTGTTGCGCTGTTCGACACTGTGGTCAGCCGATCGGTCGACTGGGTCGATGGACTCCCGCTCTGGGTCGCAGCCATACTGCCGCTCGCCGGCTTGAGCGTCGCGGCGGCCTCGCTGCGATGGATCGGATCGTCTGCCTCACCCGCGACCGCGGACGAATACCTGCAGGCCTTCCACGATCCCGATCACTCGTTGACGCTTCGTCGCCTCGTCGCGCGCATGATCGCCGGTATCGCGACCCTGGGTAGCGGCGCGCCGATGGGGCTGGAAGGACCATCGCTGTTTCTCGGCGCCTCCCTCGGCGACACGTTGCAACGCATGTTGCCCCGGGCGTTGACCCCACAACGCCGACGACTGCTGCTGGTCGCGGGCGCCGCCGCCGGTGTCGCCGCGATCTTCAAAGCTCCCGCTACCGGCGCTGTATTCGCGCTCGAGGTCCCCTATCAAGACGATCTCGCGCGCCGAATGCTGCTTCCCGCACTCGTCGCGTCCGCGAGCGGCTACGTGACCTTCGTCGCGATTCACGGAACGACGGCACTCCTCACCGTGACGGGGACCCCGACGATCTCCCTGAAGGACCTCGCCGGCGCAGCCGCCCTTGGCGTCATTGCCGGCGTCGGCGCGCGCGGCTTCGCGTGGATGCTCCAACGGGCCAAGCGCATTTCGGCAAGTGTCAGCGTTTGGGTACGGGTCCCCGCGGCCGGAGCGAGCCTCGCCGGCATCTTCTGCCTCGCCCGCCTCGTCGGCGGCCAGAACCTCACGACCGGTCCCGGGTACGACACCATCCGGTGGGCGCTCGATCCGACCCGAGGACTGTGGATCGTGACGGCGGTACTCCTGTTGCGATGTATCGCGACCTCGGCCACCGTCGCAGGCAGCGGCGTCGGCGGCCTGTTCATACCACTCGTCGTCGCGGGCGCGCTCGCGGGACGTCTCGTCGGCGGGACGGTGAACGCACTGGACACCACCCTCTTCACCGTCGTCGGCGCGGCCGCGTTCCTCGGCGCCGGATACCGGGTCCCCCTCGCTGCGGTGATGTTCGTCGCCGAGGCCACCGGCCGCCCCGGCTTCATCGTTCCGGGTCTCATCGCTGCGGTCGTCGCCGAGATCATCATGGGCAAGTCCTCGGTCACCAGCTATCAACACGCCGCGAGCGACGAGGACGAGCGCCCGCGCGTCAACGGCTCTCCGGACTCGTACCGAGACGGAGCCGGTCCTGTCAGCTGACGATCTGTGGTCGATGTCGGCAGTGCAGATCAACATCGACAAGGTGATTGCCGAGTTCTGCGACCTTCTCGACGGGCAGTGGACTGCGCCGCTACGCCATGCCGGCGTCGAATACACGACACAGTTCGTGCGGGGCGATCCTGCGACCGAACTCCTGCCCGCCGCCGAGCGCGCCGACGCGTCGATGCTCGTGCCGGTCGCGCCCCCCACGAAGCGCGCAACGCCGCGCACAGTCGCCGCCGACCGCCGATCGAAGTAGTCCGGGTCGCCCGGCGCTGTCGTCTCAGCGAGAAGAGTCGCCGTCCCGGCCTGTCGAATTCAAGCCGGGCGCCAATGAGCCGATCGTATTCTGTGAAGCGGAAGCCGGCGGCTGCCTGTTTGGATGACCACAGCGCCGTTCCGTGTTCGCCTGCTTCCTCGGCTGAACCGGCGACCCCGAGCTCCGACGTCGGGCTCTCCCCGTTCGTGCTCGCGTATGCAGTCGGTCCGGTTGGACTGCTCGTCCTGCTCGTGTTGCGGGACTTCGGGTTCGTTGCGCACGTCTCGGTGTGGACCTATGCCGTAGCGATCGTCGGACCTCAGTTGCTGAGCGGACTGCTCGAACGCTGGACCGAGGCGCCCGTCGGATCGTGGCGCGTCCACGCGCGCCTCGCGGCGCATGTACTCGCGGTGACGGCGGTGATCTATGTGTGTGGTTGGGGGCCGGCGTTGGGCATGGCTTACGCCTTCTCGGCTCTGACCGACCTGCAGCGATCGGGTGCCGCGGCGTGGCGCTCGATTCTCGGGTGGTCGCTGCTGGGATGCGCGATCGGTCAAGTCCTGGTCTTCGTTAGTTGGGCACCCTCATATCTCACTCGCTCGCACGCGCAAGCGATCGGGCTGTTGGGAGCATGCGTCTTCGGCATCGTGATTCGAATGGCAGGAGCAATTGGCGAGCGTAAGGAGCACGCCGACGTGCTTCTCGCTAATCAGACAGTTCAAGCCGCGCTTGCACGCGACGACGCGCAACGCACCGCCGCGCGCTACCGCGCGGTTGTCGACAACGCCGCGGAAGGGATGATTACGATTACCCAGGCGGAGACGATCATGTCCTTCAACCTCGCCGCAGAGTCGATATTCGGCTGGACCGCCCACGAGATCATCGGCGAGCCGGCAACACTGATCGTGCCGGCTGAGCTTCAGGAAGGCCTCGGTTCTTTTCTCGCTCGCGCGCTCTCTGAGGATCTCTCGGGCGTCCGTAGGCGCGACGTCGAGAGCAGGGGTATGCGACGCGACGGCACCCAGTTCCCAATGATGGTCGCGATCAGCACCGTCATCACCGATAGTGCAGCGCCGACGCTGTCGTGCATCATTCGCGACCTTTCCGAACAGAAGTTGGCGGAGGCGCAACTCGCCCACCAGGTCCTCCACGACTCGCTGACCGGACTTCCCAACCGTTCGATGCTCATCGATCGCCTCGGGCAGGCACTCGCGCGGGTCCGGCGCCACGACAACATGTTCGCAGTCCTCTTCATTGACCTGGACCGGTTCAAGTCCGTGAACGATACGCTCGGCCACACTGCCGGCGACGAGCTCCTCGTTCAAGCCGCCGACCGGATACGGGCCGTCGTGCGCGAGATCGACACGGTGGCACGCCTCGGTGGCGACGAGTTCGTCGTGCTGCTCGACGATCTCGAGGGTGTCCACCAGGCGACCGACTGCGCCGACCGCATCATCACCACACTTGGTGTTCCCTTCCGTCTCGCCGACGAAGATCTTCGTCTGAGCGCCAGCATTGGGATCGCACTCTGTACGGACGGCGATCAAACGGCCGACACCGTCGTCGGGAACGCCGACGTTGCGATGTATCGCGCCAAGGGGAACGGGCGGAACGGCTACGCCCTCTTCGATGCCGCGATGCAACAGTGGGTGACGGCGCAGAATGCGCTGGAGGCCGACCTGCGACACGCAGTCCACCGACGCGAGCTCAGACTCTTTTGCCAACCGTTCATCGCAATGAACACCGGTATGATCTGCGGCTTCGAGGCACTCGTACGCTGGGAGCGGCCCGGCTTCGGTCTCGTACCTCCCGACGCTTTCATCCCTGCCGCCGAGGAAACGGGCTTGATCGTGGACATCGGCGCGTGGGTGCTCGACGAAGCATGTCGCCATGCCGCCGCGTGGGCTCGGAGGTGGCCGACGACCCATCTCGGCATGTCCGTCAACCTCTCGACGCGTCAGCTGCTCTCCGGCGACATCGTCGGCGTCGTCACCGCTGCACTCGCGCGCTCGGGTCTCGACCCTTCACGGCTGACACTGGAGCTCACCGAGAGTACGTTCATCGATGACGCCGTGACCGCCGAGAGCATCCTTCGACAACTGCGCGACCTCGGGCTGAGCCTCGCGCTGGACGACTTCGGAACCGGCTACTCCTCCCTCACCTACCTGCGTACCTTCCCGATCGACATTCTCAAGATCGACAAATCATTCATCGGGGCAATCGGTCGCGAAAGCGACGACACCGCAATCGTGGCGGCTGTCCTCGCGCTCGCGCGGAATCTGCACATGAGCGTCGTTGCCGAAGGTGTCGAAACACCCGAACAGCACGCGATTCTTCAGCGGCTCGGCTGCCCCTATATGCAGGGGTACCTTTTCTCCCGTCCGATCCCCATCGGCGACGCCGCAGCAATGATCGAGGTCGCCGGTGTGAACGTATTGCTCGAGTGACGAAGCGGTCACGGGTGCCAGTCACAGTCAGTGCGTATGCGGCGACTCTCCAACCACACTGCAGAGAGTCAAGTCGCATCGCGCCGCAGCGGCAACCGATCGCCGGTGCGTCGGCGGATTTGGACTTTTGGGGCCGCCGCAATGATCGCCATCGCCTTGACCACGACGCTCAGCGTCCGTCCGCTTCTGTACGGTCGAAGCGAGGTCAATCAGGTGCAGCGCGACGACGTTGCATTGCAGCAAGTTCTCGACCTCAGGGCCACGCTCGCTGACTGGCAGCTCTTCATGGAGCCGCAGATCGCGAAACTTGGGCCTGGGCCGGCGGCGCTCGATCCGACCGAAATCGCCAAGGGCGCGCAACTCGCCCAGCTGGAAACCGACCAGGCGCTCACCGCAACCAACACGCTGCGCGCGGTCGGCCGCCTGGCCGGCGCGCGTGACATCGCGAGCGCGACCACGAGCTTCGCGAACTCGCTGACTGCACTCGGACCGCTGCTCGCCGGCCGTCCGCTCACCGTGATCGACGCCGCCGTCAACGCAGAGCGTGCTGCGTTCGTTCGTGCGCGAACCGTTACCGCAACGGAGGCGACGGCGCTGAGGAACGCGAGGACCGCAGATGCAGGCCACGTCATTCATGATCTCAACCGAGGTCGAACGACCGTCCTCGCCGCGGACATCGTCGCCGCGCTCCTCGCAGTCGGCGCGGCCGCGGTCCTCGGACAGCGTCTCCGACGCCGCGAACAGGCGGGCCGAGAAGCCAGCAGCCGTCGCCACTATGAAGCGACATTGCAGCAAGCGTTGGAGATGTCGAAAACCGAGACCGACTCATACGCGATCATGACCCGGGCGCTTCACGAGTCCGTGCCTCATCTTCAGGTCGAGATGCTCGTCGCCGACTCGAGTCGAGCGCACTTCCATCAGACGCTGCGGACGACCACAGATGCAGCCGGACAGGAGCGGACTGGTTGTGGCGTCCCGTCACCGGCGGATTGTCCGGCAACGCAGCGCGGTCACACTCTGCTCTTTCCTTCCAGCCGCGCCCTCAACGCGTGCCCGTACCTGGTCGGACGTGCCTCAGGAGACCTCTCCGCAGCGTGCGTCGCCATCAGCATCACCGGTCAGACATCAGGCGTAGTACACGCGACAGGACCGGACGGCATCCCGCCGACGGAGAGCGACGTCACCTACCTCGAACTGACCTCACGGCACGCGTCCGAGCGCATCGCGATGCTCAGAGCCTTTGCGAAATCCGAGGTTCAAGCCCGAACTGATCCCCTCACCGGCCTCTGGAACCGCCGGAGCCTCGAGAATCGAATCAACGACCTACAACGCGAAGGAACGCCGTACGCACTCGCGTACGGAGATCTCGATCACTTCAAACTCCTAAACGACACTTACGGACACGAAGCCGGCGACCAAGCGCTGCGACTCTTCTCCCGGGTGCTTCGCGAAGCGGTCCGTCCCACCGACGTCACCGCGCGCTACGGCGGAGAAGAGTTCGTCGTCGTCTTGCCCGACTGCGAAGTCGAGATCGCGACCAAGATCCTGGAACGGCTGCGCGAACGTCTGGTACTCACCCTCGCCTCGGGGCGAACGCCGGCGTTCACCGTCAGCTTCGGCGTCGCCTCGTCGCTCGACGCCGACTCGTTCGAGGAAATCGTCGCCATCGCCGACCGCGCCCTACTGACCGCCAAGACCAACGGTCGTAACCGCACCGTCCTGGCCTCGGATTCGACGCTCTAACCACTTCTGCCGCGACCACTCACATGCGGCCCGGCCGCGTGCGATGGCCTGAACCCGTGCCAACGTGCGCGCGATTGGGGCGACCGGAGCGAGGTTTCGTCGTACCTGACTCAGCGCACGCGGATCGCCGGTGAGCGGTACCACGGTGGTCGTACCAACAATGCGACGACGCCGCTGAGAACGATCACCGCCGCGAGGATCGCGTGGAGGTGGGTCGAGAGTGGCCCGTGGTCGTACATGGTGATGCCGACTGCGACGAGCGCCGCCGATACTGCGGCAACGGCAAGCGGCGTCTGGCGACGCAACCCGAGGACGACAAGGATCGCGGGAACGATGAACCAGATCCGGCTCGAGGTTCCCATGAGATTGATCGCCCGGATCGCGAAATGAGTGCCCGGAAGCCTGGAAACCTCGACTCGGAAGAACATCGCGCCGCAATGGAGCACCAGCCCGGCGCTCCCAACCGCCAGTAGGGCGGTGTCGAGGGCCGACGCGCGTGCCGCGAACCGCCCCAACGGAAGCGGGGCGAGGACCAACCTCGTCGCGAGTGCGACGACCGCTATCCCGACCAGCACTGCCAAGAACGTGTCCGACACGACGAAATGCTACGGCTTCAGGGCACGATCACGCCGTTCGTCACCCGCGGGCGACGTCGCATTGACCATCTGCCGTGTCGCGGGGGAAGTCGGCGCCGATGTCATCGTCATCGGGACCCATGTGCACCACGGGCTCGAGCGCGTGTTGCGCAAATCGACGGCGGAGCGGGTCGTGCGCCATTCGCCGTGCACGGTGCTCGTCGTCCCCGAGCAAGAGGCTGCCGTACCGTCAGGACAGCTGTGAGCTCCGAACGCGACCTGGCAACGCATCCTTGAGGGCCGCGTCCGCTCGCGAGGCTGCGACTATTCGGCCTGGAGCAGTATTGCGGTGGGCGTACGTGCAGCGCGACGCCCCGGGATGGCGGCGACGAGGTTGGCGAGCGCGAGGGCACTGACGGAGACGAGCGCGATAGTGAGCGCCGGGACCGTCGGTTCGGGAACGACGTGCAGCGCTCGTGCGAACTCGCTCCAGAGCAGGCGTCCGGCGACGATGCCGAGCGGTACTCCGACGACGATGCCGACGGTCACGACGATGCTGGCTTGCCATGCGACGGTCGCGGCAAGCTGCCGTCGAGTAAAACCGAGCGTCTTGAACAGTGCGAGATCGCGACGCCGGCGACGCACTGATGCGAGCAGGGTCAGCCCGAGTGCCAATACCGCACTGATTGCGAGTGCACCGCCGAGTAGCGCGGGTGTCTTGCCCATCGCGCGGTAGTTGACGATCTCGGCCGGGTGCTGCACTGACACGACGGTCGGCGGGCCGGCGCCGGGGTTTTGCGCCTCGGTCGTGATCCGCTGCAAGGAGTTACGCGCCGCGTCTGGGTTCGCGTTGGCATGGAGGCGAACCAGGACCGCTTCGGGCATCCGGAAGAAGCCGAGGTCGGCCGGTGGGATGAGCTTGTCGGAAAGGACGGCGCCGGTCCCCAGTTCGAGGTGCAAGCTGGTGAACTGACCGATTGCGGGAAGGGTCGCAGTCCCGACGATAACGAGCGTCGTCGGCTTCGCGAGGCCGTTGTCGACCACCACCTCGTCGCCGACGTGTTTGCGCAGCCGGGCGAGTGTCGTCGGACCGAGCACGACTTGGTTGTCGGCGTCGAAGGTATGGCCGGACAGGACCGGCGGCGCGACGCGGGCTCCCGGAGTGGTGCCGAGCACGGGAACGGTCTGACCGTCGATGCGAAGGTTGTCGAATGACACATACGCCCATCCTTCGACGTATGGGTCGCGGTCGAGAAGTCGACCGATCTGTGGTTGTGGAACGTCCCCGAGCCCGCCGTACGGCCCGAGCACCTCGTAACTCCAGTTCCATCCATAGAGCGCCGGATGAGAGACGAGAGTGTTGAGGCTCGAGCCAAAGGTGACTGTCGCCACCACGACGACGATGGCCAGGACCGCGCCCAGGATCGCCGAGCGCACGGGGACGGCACGCTTGTCGCGGCCGGGATCGAGCGCGAGTCGCAGGCCGGTCACCGCCGAGACCGAGAGGCCCGACGCCGCCGCGGCAGAGCCGATGCGCGAGCCGCGCGCCGTCGCAATTCGGAGTCGACGGGCGGCGCGATGGGGTGCGAGGCGGTAGCCGACCGTGACCGCAACCACGCTCAGGACGACGATCAGCGCCAGCGTGCCGAAGGCGAGCACGGTGCCGTCGAACGCTATTCCGTGCGCCGGATACACGCGACGGACCGGACCGAGCGGCGCCAAGGGTGACAGGGTCAGCGCGACCGCTGCTGCCAGTAGCGAGCCCACGACGATCGCGCCGATCACTCCGATCAACCCGTCGACCAGTGTCATGCCCGGACTCGCGCCGAGCGCTCGCAGTACGTCAACGTCTGCGGCGTTGTCGCGAAGTCGGCGACCGATTGCCTGACTTGCGATCAACAGCGCGGCCAGCGCTGCGATCGCACCGAACACGCCGAGCGCGACCGACTGCGGCGCGATTGCCCGCTGAGCCGTTGCCTCTTCGACCGCAGCGATTTTGATGACCGTCGAACCGGGGAGGGACCGCTTGATCTCGGCTTCTACCGCGGCGGCGTCACGGGTTCCGTGATCAAGTTGCACTCCCGCGATGGGGCCGTTCGCGCAGCAACTGTTGAGAGGTCGCGTCAGCGCCGGACTGAACAATGCAATCTTCAACGTCCGGTCGATGTCGTCCTGGACGACCTCGAAGTTGAACGCAACGATCCCTACCAGCTTCGCGTTGACACGGCGAGCCGGTGTCTGCTTGTCCGTACCGTACGTCGGCATCGTCGTTTGCGCGTTGGTGTAGATACCGAACGGGACGACGTCGCCCACGTGCAGGTGCAACACCGCCGCGGCACCGGCGCTCATCACCATCTCGTCCGCGCGTCGCGGATCGGCGCGTCGACCCTCGATCACCGTAGGACGGTCCTGGTCGAACAGCTCGCCGTCGAAATCCCCGAATATCGAGACCGAAGAGTTGAAGAGCCTGTGAGCGGCGTCCTGAGCCGGGAAACCGTCCGGTCCCAAGATCTGCTCGCTGATTCCGGTGGCACTCTCGACGTGTTTCACATGCGGCAGCCGCGCAATAACACGCCGAAACGTCGAATCGGTCGAGTTGCTGTCGTTGCCGCTGTCGTTGTGAAGGACGATGAGATCGGACGGATTCGTACTCCTGAAGAACCTCGGGAACGACGACTGGGTCCGCCGGGCGCCCGCCACGGCACCAAGCGACAGTCCGCCCACCAACCCGATCAGGACCACGATCGTCAGATAGCCGCCCCACCGGCGGCCGAAGGACGACCGAAACCGGTACCACGCAACGCGGGACACGCGGCTCACTGTGTCAACCCGCCGAAGATCCCGAACCGCACGGCCTCACCCACCCCACCGAGACGACAGCCTCCGACCGCTACCTCACCACTCTGACCCCGTTGCCGGGGACAACCAAGGTGGGCAGCGCACGTGGGCACGTCGTACTAACACCCGTGACCGCACAAATCCTGGGCACGGGCGCAACCACTTGGCCTCGATCCACTGATTGTCTTGCGCCTTTGCGTCGTCGTCCGGGTCAGACCTGTACCGATCGGTTCATTATGGTCGTTTTGCAGAAGGACATTTCCTAGTCCGAATGTTCGGTCGAAGGGACGTAGCCGTGACCAAGCGGTGGAAACAACGCCCGGACGGCTCGACCTGGAGCGATTGGGGTGACGACGACGAGCTCGGCCGCATCAACCTGCTGACCCCCGAGAAGGTGCTCGAGGGTGTGCATGAGGGCAAAGCCCGCATCAGCTTCTGCCTGAGCCTGCCGCTCGACTTCCCCGGCGGAACTGCGTTGAACCAGCGGTGGTTCCCGCCCGTCCTCGCGCCGACCGAAGACCTACACGGCAATCCCGACACGGCGACGGCGTCGAGGAGCCCGTCTATTACAGCGGCTACCGCCCCGGGGTCGACCTCGTCGGACCGAAGCCCGACGCCGAGGGCGACGGCGGCCGATGCGACCCGCGGTCGCTTCGAGAACCATGACGTTTCGCGTCATGGCGACGCTTCATCCGTGTAGCTGCGACCGTGCGGTGGGATCCGCCGGCCTGTGATCGTGTGAGTCCGGAGTTGCAGCCAGATCGGCTTCGGCGCCGGGCTCCAAGGACCGAGCGGAAGCCGCTCGAACCGCGCGACATCGAGCGGCTGGATCACCTCGTCGATGTCGCCGACCACGAGGACACTCCAGCCGGTGTGGTACATGGGGTCGATGCCATCGCATTCGAACGCCACCGGCGCGTTGCGAGCACCGTGCAGCTTCGTGCCCACATCCGTACGCAGCACAATCGATTCGCCGTCCAGCACAAAGTTCACGGGGAACACGAACGGACGGCCGGCGACCACGACCGCGAGCCGCCCTATCGGGGCCGACGCGATCAACCGGAGGCATTCATCCCGGTCGAGCTCTTCGAGACCGGTACGGCGGTCGATCTTCCCGCTCACCCTCCGATATTGCGCGAAGCGCGTGCGCATTGACCAGGGTCGTTGGTCCTATTCAGAAGGTGTTCATCGGTGATTCGGGAGTCGTCCGGAGAACGCGATCGCGCGAACGCGTCAGCGGCTCACAACGGATCCTCGAGCGCAAAGAGGGCGACCGGGATCGAACCGCGCTCGAGCATCTCCCGCACGAGACGGCCGTGACCGCCGGAGAGGTCACGATGCCACGCCAGCACGACGAGGTCGACGTCGAGTTCCTGCGACGCGTCGCGCAGCGCGGCCGCGGGATCGCCGACCCGCATCTCGAATCTCACGTGGGCAGCATCCTCGAGGAGGCCACTCGCCACCCGGATCCGGAACTCACGCTCGAACGCGTTGGTCTCGTGAATGGGACTGTCGGCGAACGGCGGCACGTCGGACGGCTGGATGACGTGCAATGCGATCACCTCGGGGAGCGGGCGATCACTGAGGTGATCGAACAGACCTCGCAGGCCGGCGCTCTCGCCGTCGCCCTCTACGGCCACGAGGACGCGATGCAAGGGTCCGTCGGTTGCATCGGGCGGCACCACCACGATCGTGTCCCGGAGCGACTGCACGAGGTCCATTGCGATGTGTCCGGTCGGCCTCGCGTCCGGAGGCCCGCCGCGCGCTCCGATGACCAGCGCCATCGCCCGCCGTTCTCGTGCCTCCGAGCGCAACGTCGCGACGATGTCGCCGTCGCGGACGTGGAGTGTGACGCCCACCGCAGCCGCGGCCGCGGCTGCGGTGGCGCCGGTGCCGTCACCCTGAACATGGACGGCCTCGACTTCGACACCGAAGAGCGCGGCGAGGCGTCGTGCGGTTTCGAGTACCGGCTTTGCGGCAGCCGAATCATCGAGCGCGGCAAGAATGATCACGAGCCACCTCGTTCACTGAGAAGCGGTATACGCGATTCTCCTGCGGCGCACGTGACGCGACAACCCTGCACGATCAGAGCAATCGGTTGGGGCGCGTCAACCACGATGAGGTCATGTTCGAGTCGCAGGCGGATCGGGACGCCGCGAAACTCGACACACAGTTCGAGCGCGGGCCAGCGCTCGGGGAGGCACGGGTCGACGACGAGCGCATCGGCGCAGGGCCGCAGACCGGCGAACCCGTACGCGAGTGCCTGCCACAGACTGCCCATCGCGGCGAGATGCACACCACCGGCGCCGGTTCGGCTGGCATCGTGCAGATCGATGCCGGACGTGATGCGCAACATGTCGAGCGCGTCGTCCGGGCGACCGAGACGGGCGAGCAGCGCCGCGTGGATACCCGGCGAGAGGGAGCTGCCGTGTGCAGTGCGAGGCTCGTAGAAGTCGAAGTTCGCGGCGAGCGATTCCGGTTCGGCTTCGTCGGGAAGGAGGTGGTGGATCATCAAGACGTCCGCTTGTTTCACGATCTGCGCGCCGTGCACTTTCTCGGCACCCAGCAGGAGATCGGCGGTTATCGGCCGGTGCGGTGCGATGTCGCGGATGATCAGCGGTTCGAGTCCGAAGAATCCTGCGAACTCTTCGTAGAGACCGGTGGACGGGTCGAAACCGTCGACGAGCGCGTCGGCGAGGCGCAGCCATCGCTGCATCTCTGCCGCATTCACGGCTCCGTCGTCGACGCTACCCACGGCCGCGACAGCGCGCCGCAGGTTCCAGCGGGCGAGCACATTCGTAAAGGCATTGTCGTCGATCATCTCGTGGTACTCGTCGGGCCCGATCACACCGTCGAGATGCGCGCCGCCGGAGTCGTCGATGCGAATGCGCGACGCCCAGTAGCGCGCGGTCTCGATGAGGATCTCCCGGCCGACGCCTTCGGCGAACTCCCGGTCATCGGTCCAATCGATGTAGCAGCACGCGGCCCACGCCACGTCGCCAACGATGTGCAGCTCGGACTCGCCGGTGCGGATCGGAACGACGTGCCCGTTCCGGTCACGACCGGTTCGAGGGGTGACATCGAATCCGGTCGCCGCGGATTCCCACGGGAACCGCGCCCCGGCACGACCCTCGGCTTCCGAGGCGGAACGAGCGGCCGGAAGACGCTTACGCCGATACTCGATCATCGCCCTCGCGGCTGCCGGGTGCGTCGCCGCGAGAAACGGCAACACGAACAGGTCCGCGTCCCAGAACACGTGACCGAGATAGGCATGACCGGTGAGGCCGCGCGCACCGACCGCGGCTTCGCCGCGGTCCGCGACCGAAGCCATCAGGTGGAAGAGCGCCAGGCGAACCTCCAGCTGAAGTTGCTCGTCACCTTCGACAACGACATCGGCCCGTTCCCAACGACCCGACCACGAGCGGCGGTGCTCGGCCAGCAGCGCGTCGAAGCCGATCGTGCGCGCGTCCGCGAGGTACTCGAGCGCACGCTCCGGTTCGGTTCCGTTCTCGCTCACGACATACGCGGCGATCCGATCCAGTCGGTCCGAATCGCGGTCCTGCCAGGCCGCGGCCGTGATCGAACCATCGGTTCCGTGCGCGGCCATCCAGGTACATCCGTCGATGTCCCCGCCCACGGTGTTCGCCGCCGAAGCGAGAAGTGCCGCCGAGGACTCGGGCGGATCGACATCCGCACGCAACACCGCGATACCCGGCCGCGCGAACGAGGAGAAGCGCACCGATTGCAGGCTCGTGCCGCCGCCCGCTTCCTCACCGAGGACCCCGGTGCGCAGATCGAGCACCCGGCGCACCTGGTCGTCCGCGCCCAGGGCGGGCTCCAACACGGCCCACCGCGGTCCCCGCAGCAAGTCCGTGCTCGGCCCCTCGCCGTCGTAGACGCCGGCCGCAACCAACTCGGGCCGGGCGGCGGGATGCTGAAGCAGTGGTGCACCGTTGGTCCCGATGACGCCATCGGCGATCGTGAGGAGCGCCTCGTTCGACCGCCCGGCCTCGGGATCGAATTCGTCGACGACCAACGCCCAACCACCGCGCACGGCGACCGCGGGTAGATCGGAGCGGCGTCGCACCTGATCGCGCAACAGGTGAAGGAACCGAGCAGGTCCACCGTGGAGATGCACGACACCCTGGGGCACGCCACTGGGTTCGATGCCGACCGAGCACACCGCCGCGCGCGCGGCTTCGGCAATGATCATGAACGAATCGCTGCCCGGCATGCCGCCGACGGCGCTGAACTCGTCGCCGCCGATCAGCACCTGCACGGGCGAGATCCCGTCGGCCCAGAGCTCGGCGAAGACCGCCTGCGCCGAGTCGGTCTTGTCGGTGAGCCCGATCTCGACGTGCTTGGCGTCGCTCGTCACCTTCGGATCGACGATACCCACGTCGCGCGCGATGTCGGTTGCGAGCGCGGCCACCTCGCCGAGGTTGGCGATTCCGGCGACGTGCAATCGTCGCTCCACCGCCATCAGCAGTCGATCGATCTGCGCCTTGGGTGGATCCGACCACTCCGGAAGCGGGATCAAGTCGATCTTCCGGCGGTTCAGTCGTTGCGACACGATGCGGGTTGTCAGCCCGCGCTCGGCGAGCCGCGCGACTGTGAGCTCGGCCGCGCGCGTCAGCGCGGCGTCCTCTTCTTTCGTCGCCTGCCGGCGCGCGAGGAGGCGCGGGCCATCCGAGCCGACCTCGAAGAGCTCCGAGCCCCGGTTGAGGGCCATCAACAAACGGCCCGGCCCCCGTGGCCTAGCCCCGAGTTGACCGTCGACATTTTCGAGGTGCGTACCGCTCACGATCGCGACGTCGACGCCGGCCGCGCAGAGCGTTTCGACGATCGTGCGAACATCGCTCGCGTCGGCCGCGCGATCGGTGACTGCGGTCCCGTCCCAGTCGAACATCACCGCTTCGAAGCGACGCGCAAGCGACGCCGGCAGCTCGACGTTGTGCGCGCTCATCGCGCTGACCCTACCCAAAGGAGCTGGCCGCGATCATGGGTTCCACACGGCTGCTTGCGGCCACGAGTCCAGTTGCCTGGGCCGACCGAGCCGGGTACGCACAGATAGTCTTCGCCCTGCGGGCCCGGCGCCAGTTTCCGCCGAACGCCCCCACGCGCGAGACGCGTTCGCGCGAGGCGGCTTCTCACTCGCTATTGACGCGTCTCCGCGCTTCGTCGGGCGGCTGTGACAAGCGCGCGGAGTTCGGCGATGTTCCGGGCGCGGTCGCGGTCTGGGTGTGGCGCCGCGTAGGAGGCCGTTCCCCGCGGGCCGAAGACCTCTCGACGGGTGGACGCGAATAATCCGAGTCCGAGTATGAGGATCAGGAATGCGGCGTAGGTCAGCGTTTCCGAACTCGTGCCGGTTCGGGGCAGTTCGCCCGGCACGGGTACGGCGGGGACGGGATCGACGATCTCGGTTCCGGGGACCGGTCCGGTTGCAAGGAGTACGCGGTTCGAAA
Organism: Actinomycetota bacterium; assembly: GCA_041691275.1. Classification (GTDB taxonomy): domain Bacteria; phylum Actinomycetota; class Acidimicrobiia; order IMCC26256; family PALSA-610; genus PALSA-610. Next base: position 20,294 of record JBEPUZ010000007.1, read on the forward strand.
CGGCTGAGCGACCGACGGTCGTACGGCCGTCCGAGGCGACGACCACACACGTGTACGGTGCGCGCGAGGTGAGTCCGGTGACGGTGATCGGCGAGCTCGTGCCGTTCGCCGATCCTGATGCCGTTCCGTCGCTCGGGCTGCAGGTGACGGTGTAGATGAGCGCGCTCGCCTTCGACGCGCCGTTTTGGACACTCGCGTCGATGACGAAGCCAGGTGTCGTGAACGCGACCGTGAGCGACGTTCGTCCGGGCGTGATGCTCGAGATCACGATCGCGTCACAGCCGAAGCAGCGGTCGTAGCCCGTGAGGTGTCGGCCGGCAGTGACGGTAACGAGGGTCGCACCTTGCGCGATCGGGTCGGGTCCGCCGTCGTTGGTGTTGTCGAAATGGGCGGGCGAGCCGTTCCACCAGACCCCGGCGTAGTGGAGTCGCATCGATACCTCACGACACCACGACATCGGCGGAAACGTCGGGATCATCCAGCAGCTGCAAGCGTCTGCGTCATGACGACGGTTCGTCGACTGCGGGTTCATGCGGGTGTAGCGTCTCAAGTGGCACGCTGCTCCGGACCCTGGCTGCGACGCACATCCGCGGCATGATCAGGAGTCCCCGATGTCTCGACGCGTCCGGGGTGACCATGTTCACCGCGAAGAGCGGATCGTCGTCGCAGTCGGGACGATCATCGCACCCGTCGGCGTCGACGTCGGGGACGAAAAGGCCGCGCGGTGACCGCGCCCGATGCGGAGCCCGACCGGTTGGCCCATGCTCAGGTCGATCCACCTGAGCTCGATCCACGCGGCGAGGCTGAGTTGTTGCTGCGCCGGTTGCGCTCGCAGCCGGGTGGGCTCGACGAGCGGGAGGCCGCACGTCGGCTGCTGACGGCCGGCCGCAACGAGCTCTCGCACCGGGCCGGAAGGTCGTGGCCACGGGAGCTCGTCCGCCAGTTCACGCACCCGCTGGCTCTGTTGTTGTGGGTGGCCGCCGGGCTGTCGGCGGTGACCGGTTCGACCGCGGTCGCGGTCGCGATCGTCGCAGTCATCGTGCTCAACGCGGTCTTCGCCTTCATACAAGAACAACAGGCGCAAAAGGCTGTCGAACTTCTCAGCAAGTACTTACCCCCGCAGGCGAGGGTGGTGCGCGGCGGACACCAACGGATGATCGACGCGGCTGATCTCGTTCCGGGTGACGTCCTCGTCTTGGCCGAAGGCGATCGCGTTTCGGCCGACGCGCGGCTCCTCGAGGGAAGCGTCGAGATCGACGCGTCGACCCTCACCGGCGAGTCAGTGCCGGTGGTGCGCGCCCCCGGAGTTGACACCGGCGACGGCGGGTTCCTCGACGCGTCCGATCTCGTGTTCAGTGGCGAGACCTGCACTGCAGGCGACGCGCACGCGGTGGTCTTCGCGACCGGAATGCACACGCAACTGGGCCGCATCGCTGCGCTCTCGGAATCAGTCGGGTCGGGAGAGAGCCCACTCGAGGGTGAGGTCCGGCGGGTGGCATGGATCATCGCGCTCGTCGCAGTAGCCATCGGGCTCGCATTCCTGCCGCTCGGCACCCTCGCGGCCGGCCTCTCGTTCTCGGCCGCCGCGGTCTTCGCGATCGGGCTGCTCGTGGGCAACGTGCCCGAAGGACTTCTGCCCACGATCACCCTCGCGTTGGGAGTCGGAGTACGCGTCCTCGCCAAGCGGGGTGCGCTCGTGAAGCGCCTGAGCGCAGTCGAGACGCTCGGATCGACGACGGTGATCTGCACTGATAAGACGGGCACCCTCACCGAGAATCGCATGCACGTCGTTGCGGTATGGACGACCGCCGGCGATATCGACTTCGAAACGGCAGCCCGAGGCGGCATGCGGGACACGCAACCCGCGATCCGGTCGGTCGCGACCGCGCTTGCGCTCTGTACCTCCGCCACAGTCGACGGACCCGACAGTGCGAACGCCGTCGGCGACCCAACGGAGACGGCGCTCCTGCTCGCCGCGCAACGGCTCGGCGCCGACGTCGATGCCCGCGACCGTGAGACGTGGCGCCAGACCGTGTTCCATTTCGATCCGTCACTCAACCTGATGTCGACCGTCGACAAGCTCGACGACGGCGTCTGGCTTCACACCAAAGGCGCGCCGGAGGCAGTGCTCGCCCGTTGCACCGAGATATTGCAACCCGACGGGAGCGAGAAGCCGCTCGCCGATACGTCGCGCGCTACCGTCGACGCGAACGTCACCAAACGCGCCGCCGACGGCTTGCGAGTGCTCGCCGTCGCGCGCCGGAAGTTGTCCGATTCCGTACCGGCCTCCCGCGAAGACGCGGAAACGGGCCTGTGCCTCGTAGGGCTCGTCAGTCTGCTCGACGCGCCGCGGCCCGAAGTCGCCGACGCGGTCGCACACTGCCATCAAGCAGGCATCCGGATTATAGTCGTTACGGGTGACAACGGCCTCACCGCCCGCGCCGTCGCACGCCGCGTCGGCATTGACGCCGACCTAGTGGTCAACGGGACCGAGTTGGAAGCGATGACCGACGCCGACCTCGACCGCTTACTCACCGAGCACCGCGAGATCATCTTCGCCCGCAACTCCCCCGAGTCAAAGCTGCGGATCGCCGACGCGCTCCACGCATTGGGCGAGGTAGTCGCGATGACCGGCGACGGCGTCAATGACGCGCCCGCACTCAAACGCGCCGACATCGGCATCGCGATGGGACTCTCAGGCACCGACGTCGCGCGCGATGCGGCAACAATGATCCTCACCGACGACAACTTCGCGAGCATCGTCGTCGCCGTCGCCGAGGGGCGGACCGTCTACGAGAACGTCCGCAAATTCATCTTTTACATCTTCGTGCACGCCACGCCCGAGGTCGTTCCGTTCCTCATCTACGCGCTCAGCGGTGGACGAATCCCGCTGCCATTGACGGTCTTGCAGATCCTGGCCATCGATCTCGGCACCGAAACGCTCCCCGCGCTGGCACTTGGACGCGAGCCGGCCGAACCCGGTCTCATGGACCGACCGCCCCGGGCCCACGGCGAAGGGGTCATCCGGCCCGCGATGCTCTTGCGCGCCTGGGTGTACCTCGGGCTCCTGTCGGCCGGACTGGTCGTCGGCGGCTACTTCTTTGTACTCACGCGCGCCGGCTGGCACCTCGGCGCGGCCGTCGGCAGCGGCACCGCGCTCCACCACGCATACCAACAAGCAACCACGATGACCTTCTTGGGCATTGTCGCGTGCCAGATCGGCACTGCTTTCGCAGCACGCACCGAACGCGCGTCACTCCGCCAGGTCGGCTTCTTCACCAACCCACTGCTGTTGTGGGGCATCGCGTTTGAGGTCGTCTTCGCCGCCGCGGTCACCGCCCTCCCCGGATTCCGGACCGTGTTCGGCACGAGGCCGCCGCCGGCGTCCGCGCTCGCGTTACTCGTCGCGTTTCCCATCATCGTGTGGGGCGCAGACGAGGTCCGCCGCGGCCTCATCCGGCGCCACGGCCCTCGCCCGGTCGCAAACATCGGACACGCGACGCCAGCCGTCGTGGCCGCCGCTTCGTGACCATGCCCGTCGGGTCGGCAGTCACATCGCTCGCGGACGTCGACATTCTGCTCGGCTGCTTCATCATCACCGAGCGTCAGTACCGATTCGGTAACTCACTGAGATCTCACCCGATCGTTGGGAACCGTGAACACGGTCTGGCCGTTGATGTCGCCCATCATCTCGATCGTGGTGGTTCCAGCTACCGAGTCGATGCTGACAACGCAGCCGCTGATGGTCACACCCTCCAACGTGGATCCATCTGCCGTCCTCATCGAATCGATCGAGACGTCCACCGAGTCTCCGACTCTGTGCGCCACTGCCTCACCTTTCGTCGGTATTCGGTCATGCAGCCATTTCGGCGAGACAAAGCTTTGTAGACGCGAAAGGACCGCCAGTCGAACCCTGCGACGGCTCAGGATCCGATGATGAGCACCGCCGCGCCGGTCACCCGGTCGTGTGCGAGGTCTCGGAGCGCGTCGTTGGCATGATCGAACGCGTAGGGTCTGGCCGACACCTTCATGTCGATATGGGCTGCGATCTGGAGGAGTGCACGACCGTCGTCACGTGTGTTCGCGGTCACGCTGCGAAGAACGCGCTCTTGAAACAGGTGTCGTTGGTAGTCGAGCTGCGGGATGTCCGTGAGGTGGATGCCGGCGATCGCGAGTGTTCCGCCGCGGTCGAGCGCTTCGAGGGCGGGTGGAACGAGTTTGCCCACCGGGGCGAACAAGATGGCGGCATCAAGCGGTTCCGGCGGAGGATCAGACGCGCCGGCCGCGCTCGATGCTCCCAGCTCGAGCGCGAGGCGCTGGGCATCGGGTGACCTCGTGAGCACGTGGACGCGCAAGCCTTCCGCGATCGCCACCTGTGCAACGAGGTGCGCGGATCCTCCGAATCCGTAAATGCCGAGCCGGCCGTCCGCAGGGCAGTTGGTCTGCCGCAAGGCGCGATGGCCGATGATGCCCGCGCACAAGAGCGGCGCGACCTCCACGTCGTCGAAGGCGTCGGGCAGTGCGTACGCGTATCTCTCGTCGGCGACCGCGTATTCGGCGTAGCCGCCGTCGACGTCCCATCCCGTGAACGAGGGTGAGGTGCACAGGTTCTCGCGCCCGCCGGCGCAGAACCGGCACTCTCCACACGTGCGCGCGAGCCATGGGATCCCGAGACGATCTCCTTCGCCGAATCTGTGCGCACCCTCCCCCAAGGCGTCGACGATCCCGACCACCTCATGACCCGGAATGACTCGGAGCCCACGTGGCGCGAGATCGCCCTCGGCGAGATGCAGATCGGTGCGGCACACGCCACACGTCAGCACGCGTACGCGAACCTGGCCCGGGCCGGGTACAGGAATCGGTCGTTCCACGAACTCCAGGGGATGGTCGTCGATCGGGCCGGGAAGCTCGACCACCCAGGCCTTCATCGTCGTGGCACTCATGGTGTCGACAACCTCCGCTGAGCGTCAGACCGGTTCGAAGAGACGTGCTCGCGCTCGGTACGCAAGGTCTTCCGTCGTCATCGCTCATACCGGTATACCGCCTTAGGGTTCTCGATCCCGGAGGCGCACGAAGTGCGAGGTAGCGCCCGGGCAGAAGGTCGACTCGTGACCGTCGTCCCAGCGAACGTCGTAGAGAAGCGTCCCGGTTGATTCCTTGATCGCGATGATCTCACCCTCGCGAGGAAGGTCACCCAGGTGCAACCCCTCCACAACGATCTCGTCACCGAGCTGAGCTTTCATTGCTCCTCGTTGACCCTTCACGGAACGATCACGAGCGGACGGTCGAGGTGATGCGAAAGGTGGTGAGTGGTGCTACCGAGCAAGAGCTCGGCAAACCCGCCGCGCCCGCGTCGTCCGGTCACCACCAGATCCGCATCTTCCCGAACGGCGAGGGCGATGATCGACGCCGCGGGCGGTCCATCCATCACCACGACCCGGAAAGGAACACTCTCCTTCGTCAGGGCGAGGCACCACTCGGTTTCGATGAGGTCCCGCAGTTGCTCGCGGTCGGGCTCGAGTGACACCGGTAACGGAACCGCGCCGAAACCACTCGCCGCGTACACCGGCATATCGATCGAGTGCACGGCCACGATCTCGGCGCCCATTCCCTCCGCGTGTGACGCGCACCATTCGACCGCTCGCGCCGACGCCGGTGAACCGTCTACTCCGACGATGATCTTCATAGGTTCATGGTGCGCCTTCGCACACCGAAGCGCGAGGGCCGAAGGACCCGGCTAGTGAGGCCTCTCGTCCCTGAACGGATCCATCAGTGCAGCCGGGAACACCGCGGCCCCGCAGTTCGCTACGCTTCCCACGTGAAGGCTTAGGTAACGACCGGCTCGCGGAGTCTCATCATTCTGCACACTGGCATCCGCGAGAAGCTGCCGGCCCGGAGGCGGCTTTGACGACGCCGGAACTCGTGATCGGCTTCATCACCACGATCGTGGCATTGTGGTTTCTGTCGATCATCGCACTCTTCGCAGTCCGACCCAAGGGCATGAGCCTCGCAGAGACAGTCCGACTCGTGCCCGATCTCCTGCGATTGCTCACACGCTTGTCGAAGGACCGATCCTTGCCCGCACCGGTGCGATGGCGGATCGGGATCCTTCTCATCTACTTGGGTTCACCGATCGACTTCATACCCGACTTCATTCCCGTCGTCGGTTACGCCGACGACGCGATCCTCACCTACGTCGTGCTCCGCAGCGTTCTCAAGCGGACCAACACTGACATCCTGGAACAGCACTGGACAGGATCCGCCGAAGGTCTCGCCGCGATGAAACGGTTGTTCGGCATCTGAGGAGAGTTCATCCCGGTGTTCGTACGCGTCGACGACATTTGCGAGCTGTAGCCGCTCGTTGTACTCCTAACGCGTTCCTGATCAGTAATAGTGCCGCCGTCCACCGATCTGTCGTCCGGAAGCGCCGAGCACCCACAAAATGGCACCGACCACTGCCAAGATGACGCCGAGTGTGTAGAGAATCGGCACGCCGGTCAGCAGCCCGATCAGTAGCAGAATCACGCCGACGATGAGCATTGTGTCACTCCTTGTCTCGGATGGTTGTGTCCGCGGTTAGCGGACGATTGTTTCGTCGGTCGTGGTAGTGGTGCGCGGTGCGCGCGTTTCCACGACCGTGCGTCGGCCGACGCCACCCCAGCTCGCCCAGAAAGCGATCGACAGAATGGCTCCGACGATGCCCACGATCATGAGGATGACTCCGACCGTGTGAACGTTGAAGCCGCTGGCCTGTGCAGTGACGGCGAAACGCATGATTGCGCCTGCCGCCACGAGGATCAGACTCGTGGTGATTCCCATGGTTGCTCCTATTCCTCGGTGGTTACACGCGGGTTAACGAAGTACGCCGATAAGCAGCAACACGACCAATATGGCGACTACTGCACCAATCCCGATGTACATGCTCGTTCCGCCTTGCCGATTCAACTTTCGATGAAGCCGGAATACCCGCTGCGGCCGAGGGCCCAAACTCGCTTTCTCCCAACGTTGATATGAGGTTGAAGGTTCGATGAAGCGTCGAGGTAAGGGCTCGGCAAAACCCTTCGGGGCGTCGTTTTGCGTTAGCCGTTACGGGGTAACCGCGGCCTCTTGGTATCCGAACAGAGGAAACCCGGCGGGGCCGCTTTCAGACATACTCGTGAGCATCGAGTGAACAGCGTCAGGCCTTCGATCAGCGTCCCGTCCGAAACGGGCAGCCGGCCCGAGGCGTATGAAGTGCCCGAGGCGTTGGAAGTGAAGGTGCGGAGTTGCGTTTCGACGATTGGTTCCTGACGATGGCGGAACGGGGCAACGCCGCGACGGACATCGACCGTCGACGGGCGGACGGCCGGGCCTGGACCGAGGGAAACGTTGTCGAGGTCCTCGTCGACGGGACGGCGTATTTTCGTCGTCTGCACGACACGCTGGCAGAGCTCGAACGTGGCGACGGCGTCGACTTCACCGACTGGCAAGGCGACGGAGACGAGTGTCTCGCCGGGCCCGGGAGCGACATCGGTCGGGTTCTCGCGGCCGCGGCCCGACGAGGGGTCCAGATCCGCGGGCTGTTGTGGCGATCCCATCCCCGCCAGGCGCATTTCGCAGAACAGGACAACGCCGCACTCGCGAAGATGGTCAATGCTGACGGCGGCGAAGTTATTCTCGACGAACGGGTCCGGCGCGACGGCAGCCACCACCAAAAACTGGTTCTCCTCCGCCACGTACGGGACCCGAACGCCGATGTCGCGTTTGCAGGTGGAATCGACCTGTGTCACGGACGCCACGACGACGAACGCCACGCCGGGGACCGCCAGGCGATCTCTCTCGACGATCGGTATGGCGCAACACCGCCTTGGCACGACGTCCAGCTCGAAGTCCGCGGACCGGCGGTCGGCGATCTCGCGTTCACGTTTCGCGAGCGCTGGCAAGATCCGACACCGCTCGATCATCACAATCCGGCGCGGATCGCGCTTCGTCGGCTGGCGGGCGAACCTCGCCACCCCGGCCCGTTGCCGCCACCGGCAACCGATCCGGCCGCGCAAGGCACCCACGCCGTCCAGGTCCTGCGCACCTACCCGGCAAAACGACCGCCGTATCCGTTCGCGCCCGAGGGGGAACGCAGCATTGCGAGGGCATACCTCAAGGCGTTCCGCCGCGCCCGCCGCCTCGTCTATCTCGAGGACCAGTACCTGTGGTCCGCACACGTCGCCCATGCCCTCGCCGACGCGCTCGTACGACACCCCGAACTCCACGTCGTCGCCGTCGTACCGCGCTATCCCGACCGCGGCGGACGGGCGACCGGCGCCGCGAACCGCATCGGACGCGAGTACGCCACCGAGATCTTGCACCGGGCCGGCGGTGAACGAGTCGCCATCTATGACGTGGAGAACGCCGGCGGGACACCGATCTACGTGCACGCCAAGGTGTGCGTGATCGACGACGTGCTGCTGGTCGTGGGATCCGACAACCTCAATCGACGATCGTGGACGCACGACTCGGAGATCTCGTGCTCGGTGATCGACGCCGACCTCGACGAGCGCTCACCGACCGATCCCGGTGGCCTCGGCGACAGCGCGCGGAAGCTCGCTCGGACCACGCGACTACGCCTCTGGCGCGAGCACCTCGAGCGCTTCGAAAACGACGATCACGACCTCGTGGATCCCGCGACCGGCTTCGCGGCTCTGGCGGCCTCTGCCCGTCGGCTCGACGCGTGGCACGAGCAACGCCGCGGAGTGCGTCCGCCCGGGCACCTGCGCCGGCACAATCCGGACCGCGTCGCCAAATGGGCCAGGCTCCCCGCGCTCACTCTCTACCGCACCGTCCTGGACCCCGACGGACGGCCCCGAGCCCTCAAGCGGAACGACTCCTTCTAACCCGACGCGGCCGAGTTTGGCATCGACGAACTTCCGCCGGCATCGCGGTCTCGATGGGAGATTGCGGCGGGCTCGCCGGAGCTGCCGTTTCCGGACGGGAACGCGCGAATGGCGAGCGCGGCGACTGCGAGGCACGCAAGACCGAACAGGAATCCGACGATGACGTCGGTCGGATGGTGCATCCCGCGGTACACGCGCGCGAATGCGATGAGACCGGCGACACCGAATGCCACGACGTCGGCCAGGGCGCGGAGCACCCATCTTGTCGTGCAACACGCAACGATCACCGCGAGACCCACGAACAGCACGGTCGCGGCGGCGGTATGCCCAGACGGAAAGCTCGAGGTGGAGGGCGTCGCGTTCAAGCGTGGTACGTCAGGTCGGGGGCGGGCGACGATGAAATTCACCGGCAAGAAGACGGTGATTTCGAGTATGAGCGCGAGTACGAGAAGGGCGGCCTCGCGAAACCGGCGGCGGAGTGCAAGCCCGCCCGACGCCACCGCTGCGATCAGGATGGCCGGCAGCGTGTTGATCATGGACGTCGCCGCCTTCGTGACGGAGTTCCCTCCGCTGGTGCGGTGACGAGCAAGATTTTCGTTGACGTGCTGGTCCCACCGGCCGACGCTTCCGTTGAGCGCGTGGGTCACGAGCAGACCAATCATGAGCAGAATCACTGCCAGTGCGACGTATCCCAACAGCATGATCCTGATCGTGGGTCGCGCCCGGTTCGTTCCGGCCGCTTCGCGATGAGGGGGTCCCGGTGCCTCCAACACGGGATGCCGATGTGCACTGATCGTCGTGGCCTCCATGGGGGTTGGTTTTCCCTTGTCCGGGTTCGGGAAACACTTGGAGAACGAAGAAGGGACGTCCGTGGCCGTGATCGGTGTCGTGTTGGGGATGGCCCTGATCGGCGCGGTCGCAGTAGGGACGCTCGCATGGCGGTTGCCGAACCTCGACCCTGGCGCGCCGCGCGCCGCGAGCGAGACGATTCGCCACGAGGTTTCTGCGCACCCGGGTCTACGTGGGCTCGTGCGGTCCCGGCTCGACGCGGAAACCACGACCGGCCTGGCACTGACGGTCGCGTTGGTCATGGTGCTCGGCGGCGTCGTCGCGGTCGGAACTCTCCTGGTGATGGTGCAGCACAACGCCGGCCTCGCTCGCTATGACCTCGGTGCGGCCAACTGGGGCGCTACACACGCCAGCTCTGGGTCAACGCATTTCCTCCGCGACGTCAGTCTCTTCGGTGGAACACCCGTGATGATCATCGTCGCCGTCGGCGCAGCGATCACGGAGTCGATCCGAGCGAAGGCGCGGGCGGTCGTGGCGTTTCTCGTCCTCGTCGTTGGCGGAGAGCTCATCCTGCAGAACCTCACCAAATGGATCGTGAATCGTGCCCGGCCCGACATCCATCGACTCACCGGGTTCTCCGGATCGTCGTTCCCGTCGGGTCACGCCACCACCGCGGCTGCGACGTTTGCCGCGGTGGCCTTCCTCATGGGTCGGGGTCGATCGCGGCGGACCAAGGTGATACTCGCCGGCGGAGCCGCGGCGATCGCGATCGCCGTCGCTACAACTCGGGTGTTGTTGGGCGTGCACTGGTTGACGGATGTCCTCGCCGGACTGGCCATGGGATGGGGCTGGTTTGCCATCTCGTCGATCGCGTTCGGCGGGCGGTTCCTGACGTTCGGTCAACCCGTTGACATCGCCGGGCGCGCCGAAAAGGCGATCTCCGAGCGCGGACGCGATGAGCCCGCGCCGACGATATGAGCCCAGGCGTCGTTCGCTAGAACAATCGTTTGACCGGAGCAACAAGTGCCTCCGCGGTGCGCTGCAGCGCCGATCGTTGTCGCCATCGGCCTCGTTGTAGGCGGATGCTCTGTTCCAGATCCTGTTCGAAGTGTCGGTCGAGCGTGGTGACGAGGTCTCGGTCGATCGCGACGACGTTGATCTCCTCGTCGAGGCTTGTCGATCGTGCGTTGAGATTCGCGGAACCGATGTCGGCAAGGACGCCGTCGACCGTGATGATCTTCGCGTGCAACATCGACGGTTGGTACGTCCAGATCGCAACACCACGATCGAGTAGCTCCGCGTAGGCGGCTTCGCCGGCGAGTTGCACGAACCGCTTGTCTGCGTGGGGTCCGGGAATGAGAAGCTCGACTTCGACACCCCGTTCCGCAGCAGTACACAGACGCCTGACGATCTCGTCATCGGGCACGAAGTACGCCGTCGTGATACGCAGATGCTGCACCGCCGCCTGGCACAGCGCACGAAAGAGCGTGAACACGTCACTGTGACCCGTTTCGGAGGCGCCTCGAACACATTGGGCTACCACCTGCCCCGCCTTGGGCTGATCAGGAAAACGATCGATGGCAGGATCGAACAACTCCCGGTCAGTTTCGGCCCAGTTGTCGAGGAATGCGGCGCGGAGCCCATCGACGGCAGGTCCGCGAATACGGAAGTGGGTATCGCGCCACTCCGCCGGACTGCGTGCATCGCCGAGCCATTCGTCGGCGATACCCACGCCTCCGGCAAAGCTGACCGCCTCATCGACGATCAGCACTTTACGATGAGTGCGGTGGTTCAACTCGTTTGGCCGTAAGCGTGGAAGGGGACGAAACCACCGCACGCCCACGCCGGCCCGCTCCATCGAGGACACGAGGGTTCGTTCGATCGGCTTGGCGCCCCACGCGTCGAGCAACACCCGCACGCGGACACCGGCGCGGGCACGATCGACGAGTCGTTCCGCGAACTCGCGACCGATGCTGCCTTCCCAGTACACGAACGTCAGGAAATCGATCGTGCATTCCGCGCGCTCGATGGCCTCGAGCATCGCGGGGAAGATTTCGTCCCCGTTGCGCAAGACATCGATCCCGTTGCCCTCGGTCGCGGGCACGCCGATGACGCCTTCGATCACACGTCGGAGACGCCGGTCGTGATCGGTCGAGCGACTGGTCGACGCCACATCGGACGACCCCGTCATGCAGGTTTTCCCGCAAGCTCGGGCGCCGACGCGGCAGCCTCCGGCTCGGAGTGTTCGACCTTTTCCCGGTCCTGAGGCTCCCGGACACCAGCTCGGACGGCCTCGAGTTGCGCCGCCGCCGCGCCGCCGAACAGCAGCGCCACCGCCGCCAGAAACGCCCAGAGCAACAGTGCAACGATTCCCGCCAGGGGGCCGTATGTCTGACCAAAGGACTTGCTCAAGGAAAAGAACTCACCCAGACCGACGGTCACGAGGAACCACAGGACGGTGGAGACGCCCGCTCCGAACGCGAGCCACGACAACGCGGGCTGACGACGCCGCGGGGCGTAACGAAAGACGATCGTCGTCGCGGCCGCAACCAGCAATACCGCGGCCGGCCATCGGGCAAGATCCCACGTGCGGTTCACCGCGTGATTGTGGATCGAGTCGCCGATCGTGTGGCCGAATGCCAACAGCGCGAACGCTCCGATGATGAACGCCCCCGCCGTGAGTGCCAGCAACGCCGCCAAGCCATACTTCTTCAGCGTCGGGCGATCCTGCTCGACACCGTAGATACGGTTCAGACCGCGTTCGACCTGTTCGAGCAGCGTGCTCCCAGTGATGATCGTGCCCACGAGACCAAAGGTCAGTCCCGCCCAACGGTGGATCGCGTCGGCGTGGTGCGCCTGGACCACGGCTTCGGTCATCAGCTCACCCGCCGGTCCTGGAAGTGCGGCCTTGAGCGTGCGGACGATGACGTCGCTGGAACCCTTTCCCAGCGCGCTCGCCAGGCCCACTAGGGCGATCGTCGCCTGCACGAACACGAGGGCGGTCGCGTAGGCCAGGGATCGGGCATGGCTGAAACCGTCGGCGACCCGGAGCCTGACGAACGCATCCCGGACCAAGGTCCCTGTGCCGCAGACTCGCAGCGTACGGCGCGCGTCGTCGCCCGTGAGTTCCCACGTTTCCGGGACCGGACTTGCGGTGCTCACGCCGACACGGCCGGGACACAGACGGTGATGGCCGCCGGGCACACCTTTACCCGCAAACGGGCGCTCGGCTTCCGGTCTCCCCCATCGAGCTCGTAGACCATCTTCTTCGAGAAGCGGATATCGAACGCAGTCCCCCGCGTGACCTCGACGAAAGGCGACTTCGTCGCTCCCCCGGCAACAGTCCGGGCGAGGGTTCTCGACCATTGCCACGCGCCCTTAGCGGTAACGACACCGATCTCGAGCAAACCATCGTCGGGATGCGCATCGGGGAAGGCCGCGACATCGCCCATGACCTTGCCGACATTGCCGATCAACACGCAGCTCGCTTCACCCTTGAACCATTTCTTGCCCTCGACACGCACGCGAGTGCGTACTCGTGAAGTACGGAGGTTCTTCGCCCCGGTCCACAGGTAAGCAGCTCGCCCCAGCCGGTTTTTCAACGGACCGTCGGCGTCGCGGATCATCAATGCGTCGAATCCGGATCCCGCCATCACCGCGAAGTGTTCGCCATTGATTCTTCCGACGTCGAACTTCCTTCGCTCGCCATGCAGACCCAACTCGACTGCGGTGGAAAGGTCCTTCGGAATACCCAGATTCGAAGCGAAGAGGTTCGCGGTGCCTGCCGGAACGATCGCGACGACTGCGCCCGAACCGGCAATCACGTCGATGCACCTCTGCACCATGCCGTCGCCGCCCCACACGAAGATCAGATCCGCTCCGCCATCCAAAGCCCGGCGCACCTGCTTCGGCGCGCGCTTCGATTTCGGGACCTCGAACCATGCCGGATCCGAAACGCCGGAAGCGTCCAACAACGAACGAAGTTCGGGAAGACCGCCCCCGAGCGACTTTCCGCTGTGTGCAATTACGGCGACCGACGTCACGTGTCTCCCCCGACCCTGCGTCAATACTGCACTCTGTGTACCGGAACAAACGTCCGCCCAAACGCCCATTCGGTCGCGGTTCTCGTCAGCTGCGTGTGGAGCGATTCGGCGCGGCGCCGGAACACGCTTTTTCCGGGCGAGCAAGTTTGATGCATTCCGCGCCGGGTACGAAGGCGCCGTCACACTCCATGCTCGAAAGGCTCGATTGTCATGTACATCGGTATCGGCACCGTGGTTCTCATCCTCGCGATCGTGCTCATCATCATGCTCATGCGCGGTCGCAACCCGATCTGACGCGCGCCTCGCGCCGCGCCTGCATTCGTTGCGGAACGTGGCGCGCGCTCGGCGAGATAACCCGTTCCGAGATGGCGATGGCGGTCCCCGCGATCGGCAGGCCGGCGTGAAGAGACCGCCCCATCGGCGCCATCATCGAAGGGACAGATACGGCGTATTTCGCTGCTTGAGGCGCACGTCGCGGACCACGAATACGCGCCGGCGAATCGAGGCAGCGGCCGAAGCGATTACAGCGCAAACGGACGATAGCGAGACCCGTCGCATTCGATGCGGCGTGTCCTCGACGAGCCCCGTAACGTCGATCTTGTTACGCGGCCCGAAGAGGGTTCGTGTCGAGTCTCCGCTCTGCTGCCAGCAAGTGAGCGACGCGCGTCGTCGCGCGACGGACGCGACCCGCCGAATCGTCGTCGGACGGCGGAGAGAGACGAGCGATCGCTGCCATCGACATCGTGACCGCGACGGCGACCGCCAACCCGAGCGCCCATCCGGCGAGCACATCGGTCGGCCAATGCACGCCGAGAACCAAACGGCTCGTGCCGATCAGAGCCGTTGCCGATCCGCCGCCAAGAACCGACAGACTTCGAGCGATCGGCCGACGACACACGAACACCGCCACGACGAGCGCCAACGTGACGAACAGGGCCGCACTATCGGTGGCGTGACCGGATGGGAACGAGTTTCCACTCTCGGATACGAGGTGCAGCGCGACGGGCGGTCGCGTGCGGCCAACGATGTTCTTGACGACCGCGGCGCCGACACCGGCCGCGCCGAGAGCGATACCCGGAGCGATTGCGACCGCCACGCGCACGCCACGTCGCCACAGCAACAGCGCCGCAACAACGGCAAGTGCGCCCAGGATCGGCACGGCACCGACCTCGGAAGCAACCTTCGCTCCTCGGACGAGGGCCCCGGTGCGGTGATCGGTGAAGAACCGCAGATCGCGTGGATCCTTCGGAGCGAGGCCGTTGTGCTGGGTCACATCCTCCGTAGTGCCTCCGAACACCGCGAGCGCGCCCAGGAAAACCGTGACACCCGCAAGGAGGGCCAACAAGTGCGAGATGCTCAACCCGAGACGGGCATAACCAAGTCGAGCTCGGTTGACGAGACATTCGAATTGCATTGACAAAGTCTACGAAACGGGTGAGCAGATAACCACGTTCCGTGTGTGTATTTTCTGTGAAACGCGTCACCATCCTTGATCGATGGACCCGCAGTTCGGGCTGCCTTGATTCGACGCGTTGTTGGCGCCTACAGAGTCGACGCGGAGCCTCTTCCTCCACCGGCGGTCGAGGCGGTCGAGCCGTGGCTCTTCTCGATCAACATTCCGATCGAAGGCGAGCGGTTTCGGGAATCATCAAGCTGAACCCCTCAGCGACGTCGGCGGCGGATGACCTCCACGACGACTGCCACCGCGCCGACGAGCCATCCGGCGCGCACCAGGGTCGACTCCCGTTCCGCATTTCCGTCGGCCGGTCGCGCCGTGCCGCTGACGAGGGGAGTGATCGGCGTCGGCGGTGACGCATCGTCGTCGGTCAGTCGGGCGGAAAGGTCGTGACACCACTTCCACGTGATGAGGGCGACGATCAAGGGCGCAACGAACAGCAATACGCGAAAGGTCCGATCGACACCGGCAATCGGCGCGTTGAGGTGTTGAGCGAAAATGTCCTGCGAGCCCGCGGCGAAGAGCACGACGTAGAACGTCAACACGCCCGTTCCGATCGCAGTTCGACCCGGTCGGTTCCGCGGGCGGTCGAGCAGTTGATGATCGGCGTGGTCGTGCGTCACCCGCGCCTCGATGAACGGCCACGCATACAGCAGAGCGAAGGTGAGCCCCGGAAGGACCGCTCCGGGCCAGAACAGTTCGGGGATCGTGTGATTCCAGAGATGCACGCGCCACGCCGGAAAGAGTCGCAACGCACCTTCGAGCCAACCCATGTACCAGTCGGGTTGAGCCGCGGTGGTGACTGCACCGGTGTGGTACGGACCGTAGAGCCATATTGGATTGATCTGAGCCAGGCCGCCGAGGGCTGCGACGACGGCGACGAGCGCAGCGAAGAGACCGGCCGATTTCGCGGCGTACGTCGGCCACAGGCGCGAGCCCACGACGTTGTGCTCGGTGTGTCCGGGGCCGGGAAACTGCGTGTGCTTCTGGCGCCAGATGATCGCGAGATGGATCCCGAGCAGCACTGCGATGAGCGCCGGCAGGATCAAGACGTGGATGATGAAGAGCCGACCGATGGTCGCGGGCCCCGGATACGTGCCGCCAAAGAACAACGATGCGACCCAGGTTCCGACGAAGGGGATCGAGAGCAGGAGCGAGTACGAGATGCGCAGCCCGGTTGCCGAAAGCAGGTCGTCGGGAAGCGAGTATCCGGCGAAGCCGTTCGCGATCACGAGGAGGAGCATCGTCAAGCCGATGATCCAGTTGATCTCGCGAGGGCGGCGGAACGCACCCGTGAAGAAGATTCGGCACAGGTGCACCACGACGGCGGCCGTGAACACGTCGGCAGTCCAGTGATGGATCTGGCGGACCACGAGCCCGGCCCGCACGTCGAAGCTCAGCTCCACCGTCGACTCGTACGCCTCCGACATGTGCAGACCACGAAGCGGTCCGTAGCTTCCTTGGTACACGACGTCGCGGCTGCCGGGATGGAAGAAGAAGGTGAGGTAGACGCCGGTCAGGACGAGGATGACGAAGCAGTACATGGCGATCTCGCCAAGCAGGAACGACCAGTTGTCGGGGAATACGTGATTCAGTACGTTGTCGGCGAGCTTCGACACGCCCAGTCGGTCGTCGACCCAACCGCCGATCGCTTCCGCGGCGCGGTCGGGCGCCGACGTGCCTGCGGAATCCGAGTGCTCGCTCATCGGACCGTACCGGATCGGGTGACGGCGCCCGAGATCCGGACGGTCGCGTCCGGTGCATCGCTTGCGAGCCACGACGCGAAGAGCGCCACACCGGCGATCACCGCGGCCATGCCGCCGAAGGCCCACATGATGACGCCCGCAAGCTGCTGGTTCGCGAGCGCGTCGGCGACGTTGCCGGTTACGTAGACCGGGTACCACGGGCGGGGCGCGAGCACCATCGCCACTCCTAACGCCATGCCCGGCAATGACCCGAGCAGCGCTGCGATCGCTGCCGCGCCCCGCAGGCTTCGTCGTACCGACGTCACCGACCACCACGCCGCGGTCGAGACCAGCAGGAAGCTCGCGTGCTCCGCGGCATGCACGCCTGAGTTTCGGAGTGCCGCCTGGTAGAGCACGGGCGCATGCCATCCCCACATGATCAGAGCCTCGGCCAGGAGCGCAGAGCCGAGCCACATCGCGAATCGTCGATCGTGAGCGCGTTGTAGCCGCCGAACCAGCGCCGCACACCGACGGCGAGGTATCGCGGGTAGTGCCCACAGCAACGTCGGAAGCGGCATACCGAACGCGAGCAGCGGGCCCGCGACCGACAACAGGAGCACGTGTTGGATCATGTGCGCGGACAGGGAAGAGTCGGCGGCCGTGTCGAGCGACGAAGCCAAGGCGACAGCAACCGTGGCGAGTCCCGCAAAGAAGAGAGCCGCCGTTGCGAGATTTACCATCTCTCTTTGGGCGCAACGATTCCAACGATCACGACCGAGGCCGTATCCACATCCGATCGCGGCGACAACCAGCAGCGCGAAAGGGCTGGAAACTACGACACCGGCGGCGACGACGGGTTCAGGCACGGGGGATGAAGAACACGTAGCTGCCTTCGAGCAGGATCAACGCCAGATTGATCACACCGATCAGCAAACCGAACTGCGCGAGGAACAGCAGCTGACCGGCGTCGTCATTCGACGCCGGGTCGCTGCCGGACGCCGCGACGAACAGCCGGCGGGCGAGCATCAGCGCGAGGATCGTGGCCAACGCGCAGACCGCGGTCGCGGCGTGCAGTGTCCATCCGAACTGTGGATACAGATAGCTCCAATGCTCGGCCGACACGACGAACATCAGATGCACGATCCACGCTCCGAGCCCTCCGAGCACCGCGTACCACACCTCGAAGCCGCGACGCAGCGGCGACGCCGACTCGATCTGCTCGACCTGCTCGGCAGTCATCTCCATGCCTCCGACAAGAACAGCGACAAGAAGACGAACAGCCAGACCGCGTCGACGAAGTGCCAGTAGAGGCCGAACACCTCGACGCTCGTATGGCGCGTCGCCGTGAACTTCCCCTGCCACGCCTTGATCTGCACGACCGCGTTCATGCACAGCCCGACGAACACGTGCAGCACGTGCAGTCCGACGATCAGGTAGAAGATGGATCCGTACGCGTTGTCGCGCCAGCCGAACGTCAGGTCGTGGAAGTCCTTGGCGGTGTAGGCCACGAACGCGAGGCCCATGACCCCGCTGGTCATCAGCCCGGCCCGCAACCCCCGTTGCGAGCCGCGACGGATCGCGGTCTCGGCGTAGAAGATCGGGATGCTGCTCCCCCACAACACGAAGCTGAATGGGACCGATAGCCGAAGCTCTGGCGCCTTGATCCCGGCCGGCGGCCAGTGGGCCGTGGACGCGCGCAGGAAGAAGTACGCGCCGAGCAGGACGATGAAGACCATCGATTCGGTCGCGATCAGTGTCGCCATCCCCCACCACGCCGTCGAATGGACGGGCTTCGACGTCGGTGTGGTGAGCGACGGTGACGGACCGGGAATGGTCGGAACGGCTGCCGTCATGTCCGGTCCATGTCCGTCCGCCACAGCCACCGCACGACAGCGCAAACCGCGAGCCCGACCCCGATGACGCCGACGACGGTCGCGTCGATGAGCAGCCCGACGAAGAACACGGCCAAGCCGAACGCGACGACGAGCGGGACGACGGTTTGCTCGGGTATCTCGAGCACATCCGAAGGTCGGGTGTCTCGTCCACTGGTGATCGTCGACGTCTTCTCGAACGCGCCCTCGAGCGCGAGCGATCGCACCCCCGGCACATCCGCGCTCGGTGCACCGTCCAACGTCGGCAATGCCGCAGGTGCACCGCCTTCCCAGAGGGGATGGCGGCTCGAGACGATCGGGATCTCGGCGAAGTTGTATTCCGGCGGCGGCGACGACACCGACCATTCGAGGCTGTCGGCCTTCCATGGGTCGGCCGGAGCCGGAGTGCCGCGACGCATGCTGACGAACCAGTTCAGGAGCGTGATTCCGGTACCGAGCCCGAAGACCACGGAACCAATGCTCGCGATCATGCTGAGGGTGTCCCAGCCGAGCCCGTTGCTGTACGTCCACACCCGGCGCGGCATCCCGAGCACTCCGAGGATGTGCATGGGGAAGAACGTGAGGTTGAAGCCGACGAACATCACCCAGAAGCTCCACTTGCCCAAGCGCTCGTTGAGCATCTTGCCCGTCATCTTCGGCATCCAGTAATAGACCGCGCCGAAAATCGGGAACACGACCGCACCGTTCAACACGTAGTGGAGATGGGCGACGATGAAGTAGCTGTCGGTCACCGCCCAGTCGAAGGGCAGGATCGACACCATCACGCCGGTGATCCCGCCGAGCAGGAAGATGAGCAGGAACCCGACCGTGAACAACATCGGAACGGTGAGCTCGACTTTGCCTTTCCACATCGTCACGATCCACGCAAAGAACTGGACCCCGCTCGGAATGGTGATGAGCAGGCTGACGGCGGAGAAGAACGCGAGGGCTAGGCCCGGCAGGCCGGTCGCGAACATGTGGTGCACCCACACACCGAAGCTAATGAAGCCGACCGCGACGAGCGCCGTGGCGATCCAGACGTAACCCGCGATCGCGCGTCGCGAGAACGTCGCGACGAACATCGACACCATTCCGGTGGCGGGAACGAAGAGGATGTACACCTCGGGATGACCCCAGAACCAGAACAGGTGTTGGTACAGGAGGGCGCTACCGCCTGCCGTCGTTGTGTAGAAGGCAGTGCCGAACAGCCGGTCCAGCTCCAACAGAGCCGCGGCGATCGTCACTGCGGGGACCGAGAAGATCACCATGAAGGAGAACACCAACATCGACCACACGAAGAGCGGCATTCGGTTGAATGACATGCCGGGCGCCCGGAATTTGAAGATGGTCACGATGAAGTTCACTGCGCCGGCCGTCGTCGAGATGCCGACGAAGATGATCGACAGGCCCCAGAAGTCGATGTTGATACCGGGCGAGTAGGCCTTGCCGGTGAGGGGCACGTAAGCGAACCATCCGCCGTCGGGCGGGTGGCCGACGAGCACGCTGGAATACAGCAGCAACCCTGCGAAGAGGAACACCCAATAGGTGAACGCGTTGAGCCTCGGGAACGCCATGTCGCGGCTCCCGATCTGCAGTGGGATCAGGTAGTTCCCGAACCCGGCCAGCACGGGCGTGTTGAACAGAAAGATCATCGTCGTGCCGTGCATGGTGAACAACATGTTGTAGGTCTCGGGGGCCAACACGTTGTTGTTCGGCGTCGCGAGCTGGTCGCGCATGAGCAGCGCCGCGAGACCCGCGACGAAGAAGAAGATGAACGACGTGTAGATGTAACGCATGCCGATGCGCTTGTGATCGACGGTCGTGAAGAAACCGGGTATACCCCGCGCGTCGAGCCACTTGCGCTCCAGACGTTCGAGCGTGGCCGGATCCTCGGACGACCGTTCCACGACAGCCACTACTTGAGACCTTCGAGATACGCGACAATGTTGCTCACGTCGCGCGAGCTCAGCGACATCGGCGGCATCAACGCGCCCGGCTTCATCTCTTGCGCGTCGACGATCCACTTGGCGAGATTCGACGGCGTGTTCTCGACCGTCCTCGCGCCGATGGTGCTGCGATCACCGAAGTTGCTGAGGTCGGGGCCGACGACGCCAACGGCCGGCGTGTCGCGGATGGTGTGACACCCCGCGCACGCCTGGCGCATGAAGGCGACCTCGCCCTCGGTCGCCGACTCCGAATCGGGCGGCGATGGCGTGAGCTCTTGACGACTCAACCATCGATCGAAGTCGGTGACGGTCTGCACCACGACGACGAATCCCATCCGGGCATGTTCCAACCCGCAGAACTCCGCGCACTCGCCGATGTATGTGCCGGGGGTGCGGGGCGTGAACCGCAACACGTTGTGTTGTCCGGGGATCATGTCGACCTTCCCGGCCAGCTCGGGGACCCAAAAGCTGTGAATGACGTTGTCCGACTCGAGTTGGAGCTCGACCGGCCTGCCGGCCGGAAGATGGATCTCGTTGGCCGTCGTCAGGCGCGTGCCGACGTAGTCGACCTGCCACCACCACCGCTTTCCGACCACTTGCACCTGGAGCGCGCCCGCTTCGGGCTTGCGCAGCTCCGATGTCGCCTGCACGGTGACCACGGCCAGGACCGCGAGGATCACGACCGGCACGATCACGCCTCCCCACACGATCCACCCGTTGTCGCTGACCTTGCCCGCCCCGGCATCACCTCGGCGGCCCCGCAGGATCGCCCACACGATGAAGAACGCGACGATCGCGTACACGGCCGCGCCGAGACCGAACATCAACCACCAGATCCCGGCGATGCGTGACGCTTCCGAGCCGTGGGTGTGAAGGATCGACGGCGATTTCTTGTTACCGCCGCAACCCACCGCCACGAGCGACGTCGCGAGCAATGCTCCGATCGTGCGCGAGGTGCGGCGGAGGGTCACGACTTCCGATTCCAGAAGGCCGGTCCGGGTGGCTCGCTGAACCCCCCGGTCGCGAACACCTGACCGGATGCGTCCACTGCGAGCGGCAGTTGCGGAAGCCGCGCCGCGGCCGGGCCGAACACCGGCTTCGCGCCGTTCAGAACGTCGAACGTCGACTGATGGCACGGACAGAGCAACTGGTGCGAGCTGGCCTCGTACAACCCGACCGGACAGCCGGCGTGTGTGCAGACCTTCGAGTAGGCGACGAGTCCGCCCGGTGTCCACGCCGCGCGGCCCGGCAGCGGGCGCAGCAGATCAGGCTCGACCCGCATCAGCACCGCCTGGCCTGATTCGGAATCGACGGCGCCGTCGGGAAAGACCGTCACGAGTCCGCCCGAGGGCACATCGCCGGCGTGGACCACAGCGCCGTCCTCGGTGACGAGTCGCGTCCCCGCCCTCCACGGGCTGGAGTCGAGCTCGGTGTCGCTCGGACGGGGACCGAGTGAACGGAGGGGAAGGAGGAACGCCGCGCCCATCGCCGCGAGGGCCGTGACCAGGAATCTCCTCAACACACGGCGACGGGAGAACACCTGACCCCGATCGAGATCGGCGTCGAACTCGGCGCGATCCTTGCGCGAGCTCGCCAGCTCTTCGCGCTCCTCGACCTCGTCTTCGTTCGGCAACAGTCGGTGCGACCACATGATCAGTCCCACCGCGATACCGCCCGCGGACAGCGCGAGAAGCGTGCCCTCGAGCTGCGGCTGTCCGCCTTGCCAATACAGCACGCCCAGACCGACCGCCGCGACGACGGAGAGCGCGAACGCGGCCGAGATGACACGCACGTCGCGACGCTCACGATCCGCATCGCCTCCGGAATCGCGCGGGCGCGGGTCGGGTGTGGTCATCCCCGCGATCCGATCCACCGGCTCACGAGGAGGAGCGCACCCAGCCCGAGGAGTATTGCGATCGCGCCCTCGGCAACGGGCCCGAGGTACCAGAGCGGTTGACCGCCGCGATCGTTGGGATGATCGAGGTAGCGGACGTAGCCGATGACGTCGTCGAGTTGGTCGTTCGGTATCGCAGCGATACCAAATGCCGGCATCTGTCCCGGCCCGGTGCGCATCGCCTCCGCGATCTGGGTCGGCGTCGCCTTCCGCAGACTCGGTGCCGATCGTTGATAGAGCGCGCCGCCCACTCCCGACCAGGAGTGACAGGCGGCGCATTGCAAACGGAACACCTGGCCACCAGCGGCCAGGTTCGCGTGGGCGAGATCGACGTGCGGGATTCCGGGACCACCCGGAGCGATCGACGTGACGTAGGCGACCAGCGCCGCGATCTCGGATGGCGAGTACTGCGGGGATCGGCGCTGGATTTGTGCGTTCGGGTCGGCGAGATACTGCCCGGGCGGAGCGAGCCCTTGAGGCGACTTCGCCGGACGCCCGTTGGAGATCAATGGCATCCGACCTGTGGATACCCAGTAGTCGACCGCCGACGCGCCCACTCCCTGCAGCGTCGGTCCGAACGCAGTACCGCGT
>JBEPUZ010000008.1:0-40987 GCA_041691275.1 Actinomycetota bacterium
GCGTTCGCCCGGGCGAACGTCGATCCGGGGACCCCGATCGACTGGCGGGAGCGCGTCGTCGGGGGATCAATGCCCGCGGGGCCCGAACCGCACCTCGACCTCGTCGGCGAGGAGACCCATCTCGTACCCGTACTCGACGTCCCCGAACTCGACATTGACGTCAAGCCCTCGGGTGCCACCGAGATCGCCGTGGAGGTGCGTGGCCGCTTCGGCGACCGTTGGGTCGACGGCTTCGAGATCTGCGAGGTCATGACGACCCCGTCCGGTCCGCGGTACCGCCTACGCCGTCAGCACGACGGTGTGGTGCTGCCCGAACTCTTCGACGCAGCCAACATCCGTCACATCAAGGCCGCACCGCTCCCGACGCACGAGCCCGTGAGCCCGGGCCCGAGCACGGCTGAAGGCCAGACGACCACGGAAAACCAGACGACCGCGGAACGGTTGAGGCGGGAGCGCTCGATGGAGTCGCACCCGAGCGGATCCGATCCCGGACCGAACGGCCTCAACGGCTCCTCGGGGTACTGGTCGCGTTCCTGAGCACGCGCAGCGACCCCGTCGTCGACACGGGTTCGAACCCGTCGACAACCGCCCGCTGCCACACGTGGAAAGGGGCCTGGCCGCCCTCGCCGGGGTCGTCGTACACGTCGTGGATGGCGAGCACGCCGCCGCGCACGACGTTCGGCGCCCAGTTCGCGTAATCGGCCATCGCCACGTCTTCGGCGTGGCCGCCGTCGATGAACAAGAAGCCGAGGGGCGTGCGCCAGGCCTTCGCCACCGCGGCCGAATACCCGACGACACCTACGACCACGTCTTCGAGATCGGCCGCCTGCATGGTGCGCCGGAAGAACGGCAGCGTGTCCATACGCCCGGTCTCGGGATCGACGACCTCGCGATCGTGATGCTCCCAACCGGCCTGGTTCTCCGCCGAACCACGGTGGTGGTCGACCGTGAACAGCACGGTCCCCGCCGCCCGCGCCGCCGCGCCGAGGTAGACGGCTGACTTCCCGCAGTAGGTCCCGACCTCGAGTAGGGGCCCGAGGCGACCAGCCGGCACCGCGGCATCGTGGAGCGCGAGCCCTTCCGCATCGGGCATGAAGCCCTTGGCGGCTCGAGCGGCATCGAGCAGACGATCGTCCATACGGCCGCGCAGACTAGGCGCTCAGATACGCGGCGATTCCGTCCAGCGACCGAACACCTCGGCCAGCGCGCCGATGACTTCGCCGAGCGTCGCGTCGACCCGGACCGCGTCGATAAATGCGGGCATGAGGTTGATCTCGGGGTCGGACGCCTCGGTGCACACCCGCGCCAACGCGGTTCGTACCGCGTCGGCGTCGCGTTCGCGCTTGACCTTGTCGAGCCGGCGCCGCTGTTCGTCTTCCACCTCGGGGCCGATCCGGAGGATGGGCGGCGGTGGCTCGTCGTTGCCTTCCAGGAAGCCGTTGACACCGACCACGACGTCGCGACCGGAGTTCAGCTTTCGTTCGAGCTCGTAGGCGGCGTCGGCGATCTCACCCTGGTACCAACCTTCCTCGACCCCGCGTACCGCGCCGTCGAGCAACGAACCGGAGCCGAGCACTTCGATGCAGGCGAAGATTGCCTCGGCCCGGCGTTCCATGTCGTCGGTCAGGGCCTCGACGTACCACGAACCGCCAAGTGGGTCGGCGACATTCGTGACGCGCGTCTCGTGGGCAATCACCTGTTGCGTGCGCAGCGCGATCCGGGCCGCCTTCTCCGACGGGAGCGCAAGCGTCTCGTCCATTGAGTTGGTGTGGAGGCTCTGCGTGCCGCCGAGCACACCCGCGAGCGCTTCGATCGCGGTGCGCACGATGTTGACCTCGGGTTGTTGCGCGGTGAGCGAGACACCGGCGGTCTGGGTGTGGAATCGCATCTGCAGCGAGCGTTCGGCCTCGGCCCCGTAACGAACGCGCATCCAGCGCGCCCAGATACGACGCGCCGCGCGGTACTTGGCGATCTCCTCGAAGAAATCGAGGTGCGCGTTGAAGAAGAACGACAGCCGCGGTGCGAACGTGTCGACCGGCAGGCCGGCCTGCAGTGCGAGCTCGACGTACGCGAAGCCGTTCGCGATCGTGAACGCGAGCTCCTGCGCGGCTGTCGATCCCGCCTCCCGAATGTGGTAACCCGAAATCGAGATCGGGTGAAAGCGTGGCATCTCGTCGGTGCAGAACGCGATCGTGTCGCGCACGAGCCGCAGCGACGGTCGGGGCGGGAAGATGAACTCCTTCTGCGCCTGGTACTCCTTCAGGATGTCGTTCTGCAGCGTGCCGCCGATTCGTGCCCGCTCGACGCCGTTCGACTCCGCGTTGGCGACGAACATCGCGAAGATCACCGCGGCAGGTCCGTTGATCGTCATCGACGTCGTCACGGCGCCGAGGTCGATACCGCGATAGAGGTCGTGCATGTCGGCGAGCGTGTCGACCGCGACGCCGCACTTCCCGACCTCGCCGAGCGCGAGCTCGTCGTCGGAGTCGCGGCCCATGAGCGTCGGGAGGTCGAACGCGGTCGAGAGACCGTCGCCGCCGGCCGCGAGCAGTTCGTGGAAGCGGCGGTTCGTGTCGATCGCCGTCCCGAACCCGGCGAACATGCGCATGGTCCAGAGCTTCGACCGGTACATGTCAACGTAGGGACCGCGCGTGTACGGGTACTCACCCGGCCGTTCCGCGCCCGCCGGTCCGTACACCGACTCGACCGGCACCCCGGACATCGTTTCGAAAGGAGGTGTTTCGAAAGGAGGTGTTTCGAAAGGAGGTGTTTCGAAAGGAGGTTCCCCGGAGTCGGCGGTCACCGGATCAATGGTAGGTCCGCTAGAAGCCGAACATTTCGGTGACTCCGTGGTCCCGGCCCGCGGTGTACCCGCCGTCGACGGCGATGGCCTGACCGGTGACGAAGGAGGCGTCAGCCGAGACGAGGAACAGGGCAACCGAGGCGATCTCCTCGGGGCGACCGAGCCGGCGCAGCTTGTGCTCCTGGCGGATCTCCTCGCGGATGTGCTCCATGCCCGGCATGCCAAAGACTCCTTCGAGCATCGGAGTCTCGATGAAGCCGGGACAGATGGCGTTGGCCCGGATTCCCGCCCGCCCGTAGTCGATGGCGAGATTCTTGGTGAAGATCACCACCGCACCCTTGGACGCGTTGTACGAGCTACCGCCCGCGGTTCCTTCGAGCCCTTCGACACTGGCGACGGTGACGATGCTCCCCCGTTCGCCGTCGACCGGTTCCTGGGTGAGCATGTGCCCGATCGCGTGCTTCGCACTGAGGAAGGTGCCCGTGAGGTTCACGTCGAGGACCCGCTGCCATTCGGTGCGGTCGAGCATGTGCGCGGGACCGCCGCCCGCCACCCCGGCCGCGGTGACGATCGCGTCTATTCGACCATGCTCGGCCACGAGCCCGTCGATCGCCGCGGCGGTGGCGTCCTCATCACGGACGTCGGCGCGCACGAAGGTGACCTCGGCTGCGCCGGCGGGGAGCTCGAGGGCGCCCGTGGGCTCGTTCAGGTCGAGTCCGACCACCCGGGCACCCTCTGCCGCAAAGCGGGCGACGCACGCCATCCCGATTCCTGATGTCGCGCCTGTCACCAGCGCCGTCTTACCGTCGAGTCGACCCATTTCCTCGTTCTAGTACGGGTGGGCCGTTCTGTGGAATCCCGACAGGCGCGGCCGATGGGATCGGGACCACGCTCGACTAGGGTCATCGACCATCCACGACCGGGAGAGGGGAAATGCCGGAGCAACAGCCCGATCGCAACCTCGCAATGGAGCTCATGCGGGCCACCGAGGCCGCTGCGCTCGCCGCCGGTCGCTGGATGGGTCGCGGTGACAAGAACGCGGCCGACGGCGCCGCTGTCGAAGCGATGCGGATCGTGCTGAGCTCGGTGCGCATGGAAGGCGTCGTCGTCATCGGTGAAGGTGAGAAGGACGAAGCCCCGATGCTCTTCAACGGGGAGCAGATCGGCGACGGCTCCCCGCCCAGCATGGACATCGCGGTCGACCCCGTCGACGGCACCACGCTCACCTCGCTCGGACGCGGCGGCGCGATCGCGGTCATCGCGATGAGCGAGCGGGGAACGATGTTCGACCCGGGCCCGTGCGTCTACATGGACAAGATCGCAGCCGGTCCGGCCGCCATCGACGTCATCGACATCAATGCGCCCGTCAAGGCGAACCTCGAAGCCGTGGCCAAGGCACTCGGCGAAAAGGTGAGCGACGTCACCGCGGTCATCCTCGACCGCGAACGTCACACCGACATCATCGCCGAGTGTCGCGAGGCGGGCGCTCGCATCCGGCTGATCCCCGACGGCGACGTCGCCGGTGCGATCTCGGTCGCGTGGCGCAACTCCGGCAACGACATCCTCTTCGGTGTCGGCGGCACCCCTGAGGGCGTCATCTCGGCGTGCGCGTTGAAGGCGCTCGGCGGCACCATCCAGGGCAAGCTCTGGCCCCGCAACGACGAAGAACGCACGGCCGCGCTCGACGCGGGGTACGACCTCGACAAGACCTTGCTACTCGACGACCTCGTCTCCGGTGACGACGTGTTCTTCGCGGCGACCGGCATCACCGATGGTGAGCTGCTGCGAGGGGTGCGGTACTGGGGCGAGGGCGCCAGCACGCAGAGCCTCGTCATGCGCTCCAAGTCGGGCACGATCCGCATGATCGACGCGCAGCACCACTGGACGAAGCTGAACGCGTACTCGGCCGTCAAGTACAGCTGAGCGGCGCTTCACCCTGCTCTCGTTCATCATCGAGCTGACGGTCGCCGCGCTCGTCGAGGCGTTCGTCCTCCACACGCTCGAACGGCGCGCGGAACGGGCACCGTCGTTGCGGCGCGTGTCGATGTTCGTCGGTGCGGTGATGGCCGGAATACTGGGCGGGGGCATCGGGGCCGCAGCCGGCGGGGGCGCGACCGTCATCATCGCCGTGGGCGTGATGTTCGCGGTCCAGGTCGTCTTCGCCTTTCGCGCCGCGCGACGCGCCTGACGGTCGCGCACTTCCGCGTCGACGCGCACTCGGACGCGGCACCACCGAAAAAGCGTGGCTACCACGGGTGACATCCCCGATGACATCCTCTGGGCTGTCACGGGTGGTAGCCACGGTTTTCGCGCGTGCGGACACACCCGAGAATGCGGTGCGCTCAGGTCGGGGTGAGGAAGCGGGCCCATTTGCGGGGCTCATCGAGCCCGGCGTCGAACGCCAGACCCGCGGCCGAGAACACGTCGCCCTCCGAGAGCCGCAACCAGACCGCGACAGGGCGCCCGTCGGGAGCGACACCGGAGGGGTCAGGCGGAGGCGGCAACGTCGAGGCGGACGTCGGCCCGCAGCAGGGCGGCCGCGGCGAGCTCGTCGTCGGCGTCGGCACGCAGCGCGTCCTCGGCTCGCGTCTTGGCCTCGGTCGCGCGGGCGACATCGATGCCGTCGGAAGGCTCGGCAACGTCGGAGAGGATGATCACCTGGTTGTGACTGACCTCGACGAAACCACCGTGCACCGCGAACCACGCCTGGGTGCCGTCCTCGAACTTCACGCGCGCGGGCCAGTCGGCCAGCGCGCCGAGGAAGGGAGCGTGGTTGTCCTCGAACGCGATGTCGCCACCGCCGAGGGTGCGCACCACGACCATCTTCCCGACGCCTTGGTACAGGATCTGCTCCGGAGAGACGAGCTGCACGTCCATGAGTTGGGTCCTAGCCCTCGAGCTGCTTCGCCTTGGCGAGCACCGACTCGACGCCGCCGACGTTGAAGAACGCCTGCTCCGGCACGTGGTCGAGCTCACCGCTGACGAGCGCTTCGAAGCTCTCGACGGTCTCCTCGACCGGTACGAAGATCCCCTTCAAGCCGGTGAAGACCTCGCCCACGAAGAACGGTTGGCTCAGGTACTTCTGCACCTTGCGGGCCCGGGCCACGGTGACGCGGTCCTCTTCGGAGAGCTCGTCGAGGCCGAGGATGGCGATGATGTCCTGGAGCTCCTTGTAGCGCTGCAGCGTCTCCTGGGTGCGGCGGGCGACGTCGTAATGACGCTGGCCGACGATCTCGGGGGCGAGGATGTTGCTGGTCGAAGCCAGCGGGTCGACCGCCGGGTAGATGCCGAGCGCCGCGATCTCACGAGCGAGCTCGGTCGTGGCGTCGAGGTGCGTGAAGGTGGTGAACGGCGCGGGGTCGGTGTAGTCGTCGGCGGGCACGTAGACAGCCTGCAACGACGTGATCGAACGACCCTTGGTCGAGGTGATGCGCTCCTGCAGCTCGCCCATCTCGTCGGCGAGGGTGGGCTGGTAACCCACCGCCGAAGGCATGCGGCCGAGCAGCGTCGACACTTCGGAACCGGCCTGCACGAACCGGAAGATGTTGTCGACGAACAACAACACGTCCTGGTTCTGCACGTCGCGGAAGTACTCGGCCATCGTGAGCGCGCTCAGCGCGACCCGCAGCCGCACACCCGGCGGCTCGTCCATCTGGCCGTACACGAGCGCGGCCTTCTCGATGACGCCCGACTCCTGCATCTCCAGCCAGAGGTCGGTGCCCTCACGAGTGCGCTCGCCGACTCCGGCGAACACCGACACACCACCGTGCTGGGTGGCGACTCGGTTGATCATCTCCTGGATGAGCACGGTCTTGCCCACGCCGGCGCCACCGAACAGGCCGATCTTGCCGCCCTCGACGTACGGCTCGAGGAGGTCGATGACCTTGATGCCGGTCACGAACATCTTCGCCTTGGGCTCGAGCTGATCGAACGGCGGCGCGTCGCGGTGGATGTCCCACCGCTCCTTGATGTCGGTGACCTTGCCGGCAGTCACGTCGAGCTGCTCGCCGATCACGTTCCACACGTGACCGAGCGTTACGTCGCCGACCGGTACCTGGATGCCGTGGCCGAGGTTGCGCACGGGGGTCCCGCGCTGCAGCCCGTCGGTGGGCTTGAGGCAGACGGCCCGGCAACGGCCTTCGCCGATCTGCTGGGCCACTTCGGCCGTGACGGTGATCTTCTCGCCCTCGAGCTCGATGTCCATCTCGACCGCGAAGTTGATCTCCGGCAGCGCGTCGGGCGGAAACTCCACATCGACGACGGGACCGAGGATCGATACGACCCATCCGTCTTTGAGATCAGTCTTGGGTTCGGCGGTTGCGGTCATGGCAGCTGTAGCTCCCGGAGTCTCAAGCGGTCTTGTCGTAGTACTCGGCGGCGTGCGCATCGTCGTGCGCATCCGCACCCTGGCTCAGGGCCTCGGCGCCACCGACGATCTCCATGATCTCGGTGGTGATCGAGTCCTGACGGGCCCGGTTCATCCGGCGTCGATAGGTGAGGATCAGGTCTTCGGCGTTGTCCGTCGCCGCCTTCATGGCGCGCTGGCGGGCCGCGTGCTCGGACGCGGCTGCGTTGAGCAGCGCCGCGTAGATACGCGACTCGGTGTACCGCGGCAGCAACGTCTCGAGGATGTTCTCGGGGTTCGGCTCGAACTCGTAGTCGGAGCTCGGCTCGCCCGCCGCTTCCGTCGGGGCCGTGTCGTCGACCTCGGCCGGCTCGAGCGGCAGCAACGGCTCGATGACGACCTCTTGGCGACCCGCCGAGATGAAGCGCGTGTAGACGAGCTGCACCCGATCGAGCTCGCCGGCTTCGAAACGACTGACAACAGCGGACGCCACTTGGCGCGCGTCTTCATACGTGGGTGCTCCGCTGAAGCCGGAGTACGCGGCGTCGATCGGGAAGTCGCGGAACCGGAAGTAGCCCTCGACCTTGCGGCCGACGGTGACGATCGCGTTCTCGCGGCCCGCCCGTTCCTGGTCGCGCATGTCGCGCTCGGCCGTACGGATGACGGTGGAGTTGTAGCCGCCGCACAAACCGCGGTCGGCGGCGATGATGATGTCGGCGACTCGGTTCATGTCGGCCCGGGGCGTCAGCAATGCACTGTTCGCCCCGCCACCCGCGCCCTGCAGGTTGCGGACGACATCGGTGATGCCTTCGGCGTACGGCTGCGCCGCGTGCACCCGGCCCTGCGCCTTCACGATCCGCGATGCGGCAATGAGCTCCATGGCGCGCGTGATCTTCTTCGTCGACTCGACGGACTTGATCCGCCTACGAAGAATGCGCTCCTGACCACCCGCCATGCCTATTCGCTCTCTCGAGTCGCACCGAAAGACCCGGGACGCGTGTGGTCGAGAGCTGGCGAGCTCGCTGCGCTCACCGCTTCGCGCTCACGTCGGTCCTCGGCCATCACGTCGCCTATTCGCTCGTGCTCGCGGCGGTCGGCGCGAACAGCGCCTTGAAGTCGGTGACCGCGGTCGCCATGACCTCGCTGTCCATCGCACCGGTGTCGCGGACCTTGTTCAGCACGTCGGCGTGGCGAGTCCGCATGAAGTCGAGGAGCTCGATCTCGAAGCGCTTTACGTCGGAGGTAGGGATGTCGTCGAGGTAGCCGTTGGTGCCGGCGTAGATCGACACGATCTGCTCTTCGACCGCCATCGGCTCGTGCAGACCCTGCTTCAACAGTTCGACGAGGCGCGCGCCCCGCTCGAGCTGCGCCTTCGACACCGCGTCGAGCTCGGAGCCGAAGGTCGCGAAGGCCTCGAGCTCACGGAACTGGGCGAGGTCGAGCTTCAGCGTTCCCGCGACCGCCTTCATGGCTTTGATCTGCGCCGCACTTCCCACTCGGGAGACCGAGATGCCCACGTCGACCGCGGGACGCACACCCGACTTGAAGAGGTCGTCCTGCAGGTAGATCTGGCCGTCGGTGATCGAGATCACGTTGGTCGGGATGTACGCAGAGACGTCGCCGGCCTTGGTCTCGATGACCGGGAGGGCGGTGAGCGAACCTGCGCCGCGCTCGTCGTTCAACTTGGCGGCGCGCTCCAACAAGCGGGAGTGGAGGTAGAAGACGTCGCCGGGGTACGCCTCACGGCCCGGCGGGCGCCGGAGTAACAGCGCCATCTGCCGGTACGCCTCGGCCTGCTTCGACAGGTCGTCGTACACGACCAGCGCGTGCTGACCGTTCTCCATCCAGTGCTGACCCATCGCGCAACCCGTGTACGGCGCGAGGTACTTGAAGACCGCTTCGTCGGAGGCCGGCGCACTCACGACGACGGTGTACTCGAGCGCACCGTGCGAGCGCAGCGTCTCGACGGTCTGCGCGACCGTGGAGCCCTTCTGCCCGATGGCCACGTAGATGCACTTCACGCCCTGACCCTTTTGGTTCAGGATCGTGTCGATCGCAACCGTGGTCTTGCCGGTCTTGCGGTCGCCGATGATGAGCTCGCGCTGACCCCGACCGATCGGCGTCATGGCGTCGATGGCCTTGATGCCCGTCTGCAGCGGCTCGTGCACGGGCTTGCGGCCGGTGATACCGGGGGCCTGCACCTCGAGCCGGCGCACCTCGTCGGCGGCGATCGGACCCTTGCCGTCGATCGCGACACCGAGACCGTTCACGACCCGGCCGATCAGCGAGTCGCCGACCGGGACCGAGAGGATCCGACCCGTCGCGGTGACGAGCTGACCCTCTTCGACCGAGTCGGCGTGCCCGAGGATCACCGCACCGATCGTGTCCTCTTCGAGGTTGAGCGCGAGCGCCTGGGCGCCGCCTTCGAACTCCAACAGCTCGTTGACGGCCGCGTGCGGGAGACCGGCGACGCGCGCGATGCCGTCACCCACCTCGAGGACCCGACCCACCTGGGCGCGGTCGACCTCGGGCCGGAAGCCCTCGACGTTCTTGCGCAGTACCGACGCGATGTCGGCGGCGTCGATCGTCAGCTCGGCCATTTAGAGCGTCTCCTTCAACTGTTCGAGACGGTGACGGACGGTGCCGTCGATCACGGTGTCGCCGATCGTGGCGACGATCCCGCCCATGACGGTCGGGTCGACCACCACGCGGACCTCGATGTTCTTCTTGGTCGACCGGCTGAGCGCGGTTGCGAGGCGCTCCACCTGCGCGTCGTCGAGCGGGACCGACGAACGCACCTCGGCGACCTCGTGCTCACGACTCTGCGCCGCGAGCTCGACGAACCGCGCCACGATGGCGGGAAGGTCGTGTCCACGGCCGGCACCGACGATGAACGCCGCGATCGCCCGAGTCGTCTGCAGCGAGCGGTTCTCGAGCAGCTCGTCGACGATCGATGCGCGCCGCTCGGCCGGTTGCCCCGGATTCGCCAGCGCCGTGCGGAGGTCGTCGTTGCCCTCGACGATCCGGGCGACGCGGAAGAGCTCGTCTTCCACCTCGTTCAGATTGCCTTCGGAACGCGCGATCTCGAGCAGCGACTGCGCCCACGTCTCGATGCGGTCAGACATAATTCCCGCTCTCGGCCCTGCGGGCCGGGCCGCTCGGGCCCGGCTCGCGGTTCAGCTCTCCGCGTGCTCGGCGAAGCTCGCCCACGATCAGTTACTCCCGCCGACCTGGTCGATGAAGCTGTCGACGAGCTGGCGGTTGGTGTCGCTGTCGAGGTTGCGCTCGACGATGCGACCCGCGAGGTCGATCGACAACGACGCAACGTCGGTCCGCAGCTGGGCCATGGCCTGGTTGCGCTGGTTCGCGATGTCGGCCTGGGCCCGGGTCCGGATGTCGTTCGCTTCGGTCTCGGCTCGGGCGATGAGATCGGCTCGCACGCCCTCGGCGGCCTGGCGCGCCTCTTCGATGAGACGACCGGCCTCGTTCTTGGCGTCGGCGATCTGCGCGAGGTACTGCGCCTTCTCCGCCTCGGCTTCGAGCTTGGCCGTCTCCGCCGACTCGAGGTCGCCTCGGATGCGGTCCTCGCGTGCCTTCTCCATGTTCTTCACGGCCGGCACGCCGAACTTCCACACCGCCCCGAGCAGCACCACGAACGCGAGCGAGCCCCAGATGATCTCGTTCTTCGCCGGCAACAACGGCGAAGGAGCCTTCTGGCAGTCGTCGATCGTTCCGCCCTTTTCGAGCTTCTTGATGCACTCCTTGGCCGCCTCGCTCGCGGGCTTCGCCGTCGTCTCCTGCGCGAACGCAGGAGCGGCGACGAGGAGCATCGCAATAGCAATGCCGGCGACCACTACGAGCTTACGAATGTGCTTGCGCACTGTGCCCCCTACCCGGAGATGATGAACGCGAGGACGAAGCCGAACAGCGCGAGCGCCTCGGTGAACGCGATCCCGAGGAACATCGTCGTGCGGACGGTACCGGCCGATTCGGGCTGACGCGCCATGGCGGTGATCGCGTTACCGACGACCAAGCCGATGCCGATGCCGGGGCCGATGGCGGCGCCGCCGTAGACGATGCCTCGGCCGATCGCGGTCAACCCCTTGGTGGGGTCGGCAGCTGCCTGGGCGAGGAGGAGATGGAGCAGAGCCACGTGGGTTCTCCTTGTTGTTTTCTCTTGAGAGCGAGTAGTTGACGGTCAGTGCGAGGGGTGCATCGAGCTGTCGATGTACACAGCCGTGAGAATCGTGAAGATGAAGGCCTGCAGGAAGCTCACGAGGATCTCGAACCCCGTCATCGCGACCAGCAGCAGGAACGAGAACGGCATGATCACGACCGTGACCTTCGCCGCGAACAGCGCCGCGCACAACGCTCCGAAGGTCACCAGGATGAGGTGACCGGCGAGCATGTTGGCGAAGAGCCGGACCATGAGGGAGAACGGCCGGACGAGGAAGGTCGACACAAGCTCGATGATCACGACGAGCGGCAGAATGATCTTCGGCACTCCCGGCGGGATCAGCGAATTCTTCAGGTAGTGCAACGGGCCCTGCTTCACCACGCCGACGACGTTGTAGATGACCCAAGTGGCGAGCGCGAGCACCATCGGGATTCCGAACCGAGCGTTGGCGGGGAACTGCACACCCGGGATGATCTCGGTGATGTTGCTGAAGAAGATGAAGAAGAACAAAGCAGTGAGGTACGGCAGGTATCGCAGCCCGTCGGTGCCCATCGTCTGCATGATGATCTGATTGCGCACGAAGCCGACACCCGACTCCGCGCTGTTCTGGAGGATGCCCGACGGCACCAGCGCGTCCTTGCGCCTCGTCCCGAGGACGAAGAGCAAGATGGTGGCGAGCGTGGCGAAGCAGTAGATGGCCGCGGTCTTGTTGAAACCAAGCGGACCGCTGCCCCAGATCGTGACGTGACTGATCGGCGGTACGTCGACCGCGAGCAGGAGGGCGTTCATTTGTCTCCGGAAGGTCGTGCCGGCTTCAAACCCGGCGCAGCGAGCGTGAGACTCACGTATTTCATTTCCCAGACGAGCAGACCCAGGTGGGTCCCGACGATGACGATGCCGAGCGTCGGTAGATCGATCCAGGGTTGGTGGCGCAACAATACGAGAGCGACGAGGATCACGGCGAGACGAACGACGTAACCGCCGAGCGCCGCCGCCCCGATCGCGGTCGGGCCGCTCTTGGCGGCACGCGACATGATCGCCGCCGCCGCGAGGAAGTTCACGAGGACGATGCCGAGCGCGATCGCCGCGCTCGAGGCTCCGTCCCACGGGCGGATGAGCCCGGCGGCAAGCACGACGACCGGCGCGATCATCAGACCATGCTTCACGATGTCGAGCGCGACCTCGCGTTCGACGAGCGGGGCTACCGGCTCTTCCACGGCTTCCCCTCCTCGTCGCGATGAACGTCGTCCATGTACGTGTAGTAGGCGCGTGCCCCGATGCCGATCACGGCGAGGACCCCGAGCACGACGGTGAAGAGCGGCTTCGTGCCGACGCGGTCGTCGATGAAGAGGCCGACCAGGACGAGGATCACCGTCGTGGCGACCATCTCGAACGCTTGCGAAAGCGCGTTCGAGAAGCCGTGCCAGGTGTCTCGCTGGTCGCGGTGCTCCCCTACCGGAACCACGCCAAAGCCCCTTCTGGACGACGAGCGGAGGCCTCCGTCACCGTTGCCGGAGGGCGCTTGTGAATCCATTCGCAATCTATTCGTGGTGTGAAGAAAGAGTCAAACCCGGCACGAAATTTTTCTCGCGGCCGCCCAAAATCGCGGTGTCAGAACCCTGGGACTAGGCACGCTGGCGCCTGCGCTCGGCCAAATCGACCACGTCTTCGGCCGGATGCCCCGTCGGATGCCGTGATCGTTCGTGCCGTTCCCGCCGGGAGCGGATGCCCGGGTGAAACCAGGCGAGGAGCAAAAGGAGGAGCGCGGCGATGCCGAACGGCACGAGCGCGTTGCTCCCGCTCTTCGGGAAATAGGTGGGCACGAGCGCCACGCCCGACAACAACGCGGTCCACGACCAGAGGATCACGACCGTCCGCCTCGGCCCGTGGCCGAGGCGCATGAGCCGGTGGTGCAGATGGCCCGCGTCGGCTTGATGCCAGCTCTGGCGATGGACCATGCGCCGCAGGAACGAGAAGACCGTGTCGAGGATGGGCACCCCGAGGATGAGCACCGGGATCAGCAGCGGACCGAAGAAGAAGAACGTGTTCCCCGAGAAGGCATGGTCGGTGCGCCCACCGATGGTGATCGTCGGGACTGCGAGAAGCACGCCTAAGAAGAGAGCACCCGCGTCCCCCATGATGATCTTGGACGGATGCCAGTTGAACGGCAGGAATCCGAGGCAGACGCCCACGGCGATGATCGCCACCAGCGGCCCGATGTTCGATCCGTCGATGAAGTTCTGCTTGAACAGCCGGTCGGCGAACAAGAAGAGCGCGCCGCCACCGATGGCGACCACCCCGGCCGCGAGCCCGTCGAGACCGTCGATGAGGTTCACCGCGTTCGTCATCAGCACAACCCACAGTGCGGTGACGAGCGGCGCGAACTGCGACCCCAGCACCACCGTGTCGGTGTGGAAGAGGTTGAACGGCATCCGGAAGTAGAACATCACCACGCCGTAGAACGCGAGGAGACTGGCCGCGACGACTTGACCGGCGACCTTGGCGGGAGGCGACACGTCGATGAGATCGTCGAGCGCGCCGATCACGAACATCACACCGGCGCCGAGGATCAGCCCGAACGGCTCCGAGTTCGACTGGAACATCTCGTGGAACTGGTGTATCTGCGACGCCACGGCCATCGCCGCGAGGAAGCCGACGAACATCGCCATCCCACCGAGCGTCGGGGTCGGACGCGTATGCACATGCCGCGCGTCCGACGACGGTGCGACAACGGCGCCGAACCGGATCGCAACCAGGCGGACGACCGGCGTCAGCAGAAACGTGACGCCGAGGGCCACGGCGAGAACGACGGCGTACCCGCCCATGCGTTACCCGCTCGCCGTATTCATGCGGCTACGCCTTCCGGCCCTCCATGAAGACGAACTTCGGCGCGCGACCGGGCCTCCATGCTGCGCCTGACTGTTCGCACGGCCGCGATGACTCACGCGCCCTCGGGATACGGAGTGAACTTCGAGCACAGACGGTTGGCCTGCTCGCGCACGTCGGTGGCGACGGCTTCGTCGTCGGCGGCGCGCAACACCTGACCGATGAGCGACGCGATCTCGCGCATCTGGTCGGTTCCCATCCCCGCCGTCGTGCACGATGCGGTACCGAGGCGCAGACCACTGGTCACGAAGGGCTTCTCGGGGTCGTTCGGGATCGCGTTCTTGTTGCACGTGATCCCGGCCCGGTCGAGGGCTTCCTGGGCGACCTTTCCGGTCACGCCGAACGGACGCAGGTCGACGAGCATCAGGTGGTTGTCGGTACCGCCCGACACGATGCGGAAACCTTCCTCGGTGAGCGCGCCCGCGAGTGCCTGCGCGTTCGCCACCACGTCGGCCGCGTACTGCCTGAACGCGGGCTCACTCGCCTCCCGGAACGCGACCGCCTTCGCCGCGATCACGTGCATGAGTGGACCGCCCTGCAGACCGGGGAACACGGCTTTGTCGATGCCGGTCGCGTACTCCTTGCGCGACAAGATCGCACCGGCGCGCGGTCCGCGCAGCGTCTTGTGCGTGGTGAACGTCACGACGTCGGCGTGCGGAACCGGTGAGGGGTGGGCTCCGCCCGCGACCAGACCCGCGATGTGCGCGGCGTCGACGAGCAGGAGCGCGCCGACCTCATCGGCGATCGCCCGGAACCGCTCGAAATCGATCGTCCGCGGGTAGGCGGTCGCCCCCGCGATGATCATCCGCGGTCGTTCGCGCACGGCGAGGTCGCGGATGACGTCGTAGTCGAGCATCTCAGTGTCGTCGTCAACGCCGTACGCGACGAAGTCGTACATACGCCCGCTGAAGTTGACCGGCGAACCGTGGGTGAGGTGCCCGCCCTGGTCGAGGCGCATGCCCATGACCTTGTCGCCGGGCTCGAGCAGCGCCATGAACGCGGCCTGATTCGCATTGGCACCCGAGTGCGGCTGCACGTTCGCGTTCTCGGCGCCGAACAGCTCGCACGCACGCGAACGGGCGAGGTTCTCGGCCTCGTCGACCACGAGGTTCCCGCCGTAGTAACGCTTGCCCGGGTAGCCCTCGGAATACTTGTTCGTGAGCACGGAACCCTGGGCCTCGATCACCGCGCGCGACGTGAAGTTCTCCGACGCAATCAGCTGGATCGTCGTGTTCTGGCGTTCGAGCTCGCGCTCGATGATGGCGGCGATCTCAGGGTCGGTGCGTTCCAACGGTGACGTCATCGATCACACTCCTCGGTCTCGATGGCGGTGATCTCCTCGATACGACGGACATGCCGCGCGCCCTCGGGCTTCAGGCCCTCGAACGGTGTCGTGAGGAAGATCCTGGTGATCTCGTCGGCCAGGTCGACAGCGACGATACGGGCGCCGATCGACAGCACGTTCGCATTGTTGTGGGCGCGCGCCATGCGGGCCGTGTAGAGGTCGTTGCAGAGCGCGGCGCGGATCCCGTGGACCTTGTTCGCCGAGATCTGCTCGCCTTGGCCGCTGCCTCCGAGCACGATCCCCATGTCGGCGTCGCCGCCGGCGACGGTACGCGCGACGTTCGCGCAGTAGTACGGATAGTCGACCGGGTCCTCGGAATTCGTCCCGAGATCGTCGACCTCGTGGCCCATCTCCTTCAACAGCCCGAGCATGTGCTGCTTCAGGGAGTAGCCGGCGTGGTCGCCGCCGATTGCGATGCGCACCCGACGAGTCTACTCAGGGGGTAGGAGCGCCCCTGTGAGTCGGTCTCACCCTCCAACTAGCGTCGTCCGGGTGGAAGACGAGGAGTTGCCGCACGTCAGCCCGCGGCATCTCCGCCTCGCCGACGAGATGTGCCGGCGCCGCCTCGCGCGTGAGGTGCACAGCGGCAAGCGGAACGTGAACCGGACCGGCGACATGCGGTTCGCGGTGTCGAATCGCATCGAGGCCGATGCCCGGCTCGCACAGGCCGAAGCCGGGCTCCCCCGGCCCGAGGCGTTCGTCGATCCGCAGGAGCTCGAACCCGAGCAACGGGCGTTGTACCGCGCCGCGACCCGCGGCTACCTCGACGCGTTCGGGAACGGCACCGCGCGGATCGCCGATCTCGGGTTCCGCACGCATCTTCCCGAGCTGGGCGTGGAGCTGTCCTCGAACCTCGGGATCGCCGCCGAGCTCGACGACGGTGGCCGCGAGCTGCGCAGGGTGCTCGTGGGTGCCCGCCGCGACACCAAGCTGATCGACCCGATCGACGTGAGAGTCGCGCTCGTGCGCACCGAGGAATGGGCGCCGGTGCAACTCGACATGGTGGTCGTCGACGTGATCGAACAGCGCCGCGCCCGCCACACCCCCGATCTCGAAGCCGACCGTGCCGAGGCCCACGCCTGGATCGCGGTGCGCGTCGCGCGCGTGCTCGAACTCGCGGCCGACGCCCGTCCGCACGCGGGACGCGACTGTCAAGGTTGCCCGTTCATATCCGGTTGTGCGAAGCATCCGGGCTGACCGGTCGAATCCGCTGATGCCCGCCAAGCGACTCTTGTCCGACATCGTGTCGCTCACGCCGAGCAACTACGACGACTTCACCCGCTGCCCGCGCCTCTTCTACTGCAAGGCGCTGCTCGGGCTGCCGGCGAGCGATCCCCCGTCGTCGACCGACCAGGGCCTGCTCGTCCACGACATGCTGCGCAAGATCCACGTCGACGGCGACTGCTACGACACCGACCATGTCGCCGACGTGCTCGTCGCGCACGGGTTCGACACGCCGGCCGTGCGCGACATGGTCGCCCGGCATGCCGACCGTTGCCCGTCGCGCGCCTCGGAACGCGCTGCGCACGAGGTCGACCTGGCCCGCTTCCACCGCGTGCCCCCGCCGATGTTCATGGCGACCGCGCGCATCGACGCGGTCTGGATCCACGATGGCATCCTCGACGCCCGCGACTACAAGACCGGCGGTAAATGGATCGACGACGTGTCCGAGATCAAGGCCGCGCACGTGCAGGCCTACGTGCTGGCCGAGCGCGCCCGCACGAGCGGGCTTCGTCTCCGACTTCGCTACGAGTACCTGCAGGCCGAGGTCGACGAGGATCCCGAGGTCTGGGAGCTCGACGACGAGACCCTCGCCGCGATCGAAGAAGAGCTTCGAGACGCGGTCGAGCGCATGTGGGCCGAGGAGGAATGGCGAGGCGTCTCCGAGATCGCGACCTGTCGCGCGTGCCAATACCGCTCGATCTGTCGCGACAGCGCGGCGCCGGGCGAGCCCGCGTGGCCGGTGCTCAGCATCGATCCCGACGAGGCTCCGCCTGGCGATCCTTCTGACGATCCTTCCGATAGGAACCGGTAACCATCGATCAGTAAGGGGTCCCGCCGAGCCCCGCATCCCTGAACCTCGTTGAGAGGGATCGCACTGACCCACCAGTAGGGTGACCCCCGTGGCGGAGGTCGATCGCCGCGCTCCGGTCATCGTGGGCGTGGGTCAAACGAGTCAGCGGGCCACGCCCGCCGAGGCGAAGTCACCAATCGATCTCCTGGCCGACGCCGCCCGCGCCGCCGATGCCGACTCCGGCGCGTCGGCCTCGCTCCTCGCGCGCGCCGAGATCGTCGCAGTCGTCGCGATCGGTTCGTGGAAGTACGCCGACCCCGGCGCGGTCCTGGCCCGCATCCTTGGCATCACGCCGCGCGCGACCGCGGTATCGACAGTGGGCGGGAACAGCCCGCAGCTCCTGATCGACGAGTTCGCGACACAGATCCAACGGGGCGACTGCGACGTCGTCTTCGTGGGCGGTGCCGAGAGCATGCACACCCGCTGGCGCGCGCGCCGCGACCCGCGCATCGAGCTCGAGTGGGAGTCGGGCGACGATCCTCCGTGCCCGCTCGTGATCGGCGACGACACTCCGGGGTCGAGCGAGTACGAGAACGCGCATCTCGCGGTCGCGCCCACGATGGTGTACCCGCTGTTCGAGACCGCGTTGCGTGCCGCGCTCGGTCACGGGGTCGACGAACACCAGCGTTACGTGAGCGAGCTCTGGTCGACGTTCGCCCGGGTCGCGGCCGGGAATCCGAACGCGTGGTCGCGCGTGGCCTATTCGCCCGACGAGATCCGCACGATCGCGCCTGACAATCGCGCCGTCTGCTTCCCGTACCCGAAGCGGATGTGCGCCAACATCGACGTCGACCAGGGCGCGGCGGTGTTGCTCTGTTCGTACGAAGCCGCTCGCGCGGCCGGGGTTGCCGACGACCGGATGGTGTTCCTGCACGCCGCCGCGGAAGCACACGACCATTGGTTCATGACCGAGCGTGACTCGCTCGCGGCATCGCCCGGGATCGCGGCGACAGGTGCCGCGACGCTGAGCGCCGCGCACATCGGGATCGACGATGTCGCCTACTTCGACCTCTACTCATGCTTCCCGGCCGCGGTGCAGCTCGGACGCGACGGCCTCGGGATCAGCGCCGGTGACGACCGACCCCTCACGGTCACGGGTGGGCTCGGTTTCGCCGGCGGTCCGGTCAACAACTACCCGACCCACGGGATCGCGGCGATGGTCGAAGCCCTGCGCGCCGATCCCGGCGCGACCGGCCTCACGACCGCGCTCGGCTGGTACGCGACGAAACACGCCGCCGCGATCTGGTCGACGCGCCCGCCCACGGAGCCGTTCCGGCGCCTCGACGTGCAGGCCGAGGTCGATGCGCAACCGCGCCGGGAGGCGGCCGGTCTCGTCGACACCGAAGCCACGATCGAAGCGACCTCGGTCGCGTTCGAGCGCGACGGCAACCCGTCGGTAGGCATCGTCAGCGCGATCACATCCGATGGCCGACGGGTCATGGCCAACGTGCGCGACGCCGACGTGCTGACCGACATGACCACCTCCCCGTGGGAGGGAAAGCGAGTGCGAGTCACCAACGACGGTTCGACCAACGCGATCGCAGGCCGTTGAGCAACCGGACCCAGCAGCCCTCGCGCGGTCTCACCCTCCGTCGAGGGCTGTTTCGCAAGTGTCCGCGCTGTGGCGAGGGCCAGCTGTTCCGCCACTGGTTCACGATGGCGGCCGACTGCCCGAACTGCCACCTGCATTTCGAGCGCGAGCCCGGTTACTGGGTCGGCGCGGTCGCGATCAACACCGCAGTGGTAGGCGCGGTCTTCGCGATCGTGCTGGTCGTCTTCAGTGCCGCGACCGTCCCCGACATCCCATGGGTGACGCTGCTCCTGATCGAGGTCCCCATCATGGCGATCGGCCCGTTGATCGTGTACCCGCACTCCAAGACGCTATGGATCGCGATCGACCGCGCCTTTCTCGCGAACCTCTAGACGTTGTCGACCAGACGCTGTCGATCCAAGCCGGAACGGGCGCGGGTCAGCTCGGGCGGAGATCGATCGTGAGGGTGAGGATGCCGTCCGCGAACGCCCACTGCGCGTCGCCGAGCATCGCGAAGTCCTGGAAGTCGAGTTGGGCCCGGTCGAGGAACTGCTGGCGCTCCGGGCCGGTCACGGGGGGAACGCCGCGCTGGGCAACAGCCTGCGCCCGCTCCCGGAACCGTTCGAGCATCCCGTCGATGTCGAGCTGATCGTCGGCCATCGCCCCGAAGTTAGCCCGTGCGCGCGACGAGCACGCGGGGCCGGCCCGCGAGGTCGTCGCGCACTATGACCTCGTCGTAGCCGAGAGTCCGCGCGTGCGCGCTCATGCCGTCGGCCTGGTGGGGTGCGATCTCGCAGACGAGCATCGACGCGGGCGCGAGCCACTCGGGCGCGACCGCGAGCAGGTGCTCGATCGCCTCCGTACCCGAAGGCCCGGAGACGAGCGCGCGCCGGGGTTCGTACGCGGCGACCTCTTCAGGCAGGGCGGCGAGCTCGTGTTCGGCGATGTACGGCGGGTTCGAGACGATCAAGCGCAACATGCCTCGGAGGTGCTCGGGCAGTGGATCGAACCACTCCCCGGCCTCGGTGATGCGGACCCGCGTCGCCGCGCAACCGGCGACATTCGCGCGCGCGACCGCGAGCGCGTCCTCACTCACGTCGGTCGCCCAGACCTCGACGTCGGGTAGCTCTGCCGCCAGCGCGCTCGCGATCGCGCCCGAGCCCGTGCCGAGGTCGACTGCGGCCGCGGGCGCGCCCGTCTCCACCAACGAAAGCCGCCGGCGCGACCGCCGTAGGCCTGTGCGCGCCGCTTCTTCGAGCGCGACTTCGACGACGTATTCCGTCTCCGGCCGCGGGATGAGCACGCGCGGGTCGACAAATAGATCGAGACCGCGGAAACCCCACCCGCCCAGCACGTATTGCAACGGCTCGCCCGAACACCGGCGGGTAACCATCTGGTGGAGATGTTGTTCCGCGCGCTCGGTCGGAACCGCGTCGGCGATCTCGAGCCACTCACTCGCGTCGTATCCCGACGCGCGCTCGACGATGAACCGGGCCTCGGTGTCGGCCGGAGCGATGCCGACGTCAGCCAACGTCCGCGCGGTGACGGCTCGCAGCTCGCGCCAGTGCACGATCGTCACTCGCCACCGAGTTGGCGGGAACGTTCGTCGGCCGCGAGCGCGCTGACGACGTCGTCGAGCTCACCGTCGAGAACACGGTCGAGGGAATGGAGCGTGATCGGGATGCGATGGTCGGTGAGCCGGTTCTCCTTGTAGTTGTAC
This sequence comes from Actinomycetota bacterium, assembly GCA_041691275.1. Lineage (GTDB taxonomy): Bacteria > Actinomycetota > Acidimicrobiia > IMCC26256 > PALSA-610 > PALSA-610. The sequence continues at coordinate 20,882 of JBEPUZ010000008.1, forward strand.
GTCCGGATCTTCTCCGACCGGCCGCCGCCCTTCACCTGATCGCGGCGCGCCGCGCTCACCTCGGCGTGCTGGCGGTCCTGCTCGGCCTGCAAAAGCCGCGACCGCAGGATGCGCATCGCCTTGTCCTTGTTCTGGAGCTGGCTCTTCTCGTCCTGACACGTCACGACCAGACCGGTGGGGACGTGCTTGAGCCGCACCGCGGAGTCAGTGGTGTTGACCGACTGGCCGCCGGGCCCCGTGGCGCGGAACACCTCGATGACGAGGTCGTTCGGGTCGACCTCGACGTCGATGTCCTCGGCTTCCGGCAGGACGGCGACGGTCGCGGCACTCGTGTGGATCCGACCCTGGCTCTCGGTCGACGGAACCCGCTGCACCCGGTGCGGACCGCCCTCGTACTTGAGCAGGCTCCACGCGTCAGGCCCCTTCACGAGGAACGTGATGTCACGAAAGCCCCCGTGCTCCGACGGCTGGCTCGACATCACCTCGGTCTTGAGGCCGTGCCGCTCCGCGAACTGCTGGTACATCCGGTAGAGGTCGCCGGCCCAGAGGTTGGCCTCTTCACCGCCTTCGGTGCCCTGGATCTCGAGGATCACGTTGCGGCCCTCGTTCGGGTCGTGCGGGAGCAGCAGCTCCTTGATCCGGGCTTCGAGCCCGTCGAGCTGGGCTTCCTTCTCGGCCAGCTCGGCCCGCCAGGTCTCCCGCTCCGCAGGATCGGTCGTGCTCTCGAGCACGTCACGGGAGTCGGCGATGTCGTCCTGCACCTGTTTCCACTCGCCGTAGGCCTCGACGACCGGCCTCAGCTCCTGCTCACGCCGACCCGCGTCGCGGGACGCGCGCCGGTCCCCGGCGGCGTAGATGCCGGGAAGGTCGGCCTGGAGCCGTTCGAGCTCGTCGGCGAGCGCAGCCAGCTGTTCGAACATCGGCTCGGAGGGTACCGGCCGGACGGCGTCGGTTTCGCGCCACCTGACGGGCGTCGGGAATCGGGTCCACGAATGCGTCCGCGCTCAAGTTCCGATGCCGGAGAGTCGAAGACCTCGTCGGGTACGGGCTGGAATCTGCTTGCCAGGGACGGCGGCATGCGCGTACCGAACATCGATCACGACGCCGGGAGCCCCACGGACCGGACGCGGGTTGTCACCAACTCGAGGCTTCCCCACTCCGCGCCGCCCAGTATCTCGCTCACCCGACTGGCGTGGTTCGACGCGAACGGTGACGGTCGCATCGACACACGCTCCGCCGGCGCGGGTGGCGACGCCACCTTGCTCGTACCGACCCACGAGGTCGATCTTCCGACCTACGACCACAACGCGAATCCACGCATCGATACCCGGGCCGCCAAGGCGAGCGACGCCGCGGGGTCGGGCGCGTCGGTTGCGGCGACTCCGGCGCAGACCCAGCGGGCCGTCGACGCCTACCAGCGCTACGGCAGCGCACCTGCTCCCGTCGCGGCCGCCACGCCGACGGCCGTCGCCGACGCAACCTCCCTCGCGTCACTCCCCGCCCCCGCGCGCGGCTAAAACCCCGAAAACCCCACCAACAGTTGTCGGAGATATCCGCGCTATGTGCCGAAAACCCCGACAGCAGTTGTCGGGGATAGCCGCGGGGTCAGCGGTTGTTGATCAGGCCTTCGACGGCGCCGGGTCCCATCGCCGACTGCGCGGCGACGTCGTCGAGCATCTTGTGGAACTCGTCGCTGCCGAAACGATCGGCCATCGCACGCGGGATCGACGGGAACGCATAGTCGTCGGTCGGCAGTGGCGGATGATCCGAGGCCGGTTTGCGCGCCATCACCTTGTCGACGACGGGTGCGAGCCGGATCTCCTTGTCACGAGTCTGCTTCTCGTCGCGGTCCTTGAACTCGGGCAGCACCTCGCGGCCGAACAGCTCGAGCGCTTCCATGATGTGCTCGTGGCGGTTCTTGCCCGCTTGGAAGCAGAAGATCACCTGGTCGACGCCGCACTCTTCGTACCGGCGCAGGTACTCACGCAACTGCTCGGGAGTGCCGATCGCGCCCCGCAGGCCGCCGATCCCCTGCTCGACGACCTTGGCTCCGAGCCGGTCGTCGTTCTCGGCCGCGGCAAGCACCGCCTCGGGGTCGTAGCCGTGCTCGGCCCGCCGTTGCACGAACTCGTCCCACACATTCGTCACCGCGGGCTGGTGCCGCCCGAAGACGTAATAGTGGGCGAGCGAGTACCCGAAGAAGTTCGCACCCTCGAGGCCGCGCCGCATCGCCTCCTCCTCGTCGTCGTGACACATGAACGTGGTCACGCACGCGACGTTCGCGTTCACCGCGTCGCCGATCGGCACAGCTTCCTTCTCGAGCGTCGCGTAATAGTCGTCGACCCAGAACTTCGCTTCCTCGGGGTCGACGAACGCGAACGCGAGCGCGCCGATCGCCTTCTGCGCCGCGAGATGGATCGTCTCGCGTCGACTGCATGCGACCCAGAGCGGCGGGTGCGGCTTCTGCCGGGGCTTGGGGACGACGTTGCGGGGCGGCATCGTGACGTACTCGCCCGAATGCCCGGTGAACGGCGACTCGGTCATGCACCGGATCGCGACGCGCAGGCCCTCTTCCCACATCGCCCGTTTCGCTTCGGGATCGACCATGAAGCCGCCGAGCTCGGCCTCCGACGACGACTCGCCCGAACCGAAGTCGGCCCGGCCCCCGCTCACGAGGTCGAGCATCGCGACCCGTTCCGCTATCCGGGCCGGATGGTTGAACGGCGGCGGGGTCTGCACGATGCCGTGCCCCAGCCGAATGTTCTTGGTGCGCTGGGACGCGGCCGCGAGGAACACCTCGGGCGCGCTCGAGTGCGAGTACTCCTCGAGGAAGTGGTGCTCGACTTCCCACGCGTAGTCGATGCCGAGCGTGTCGGCGTATTCGATCTGGTCGAGCGCGTCCTGGATCAGCCGGTACTCGGAGTCGTCAGTCCACGGACGCGGGAGTTGGTGCTCGTAGAAGATGCCGAACTTCATCGCGCTACCTCCGAGCCGAGGGAGACGAACTCCTCGACGATGTCGTCGCGATGCGCGTGCGACGCGAGTGCGAGCTCCACTTCGGCCATGGCGCCCTGCTTGAACGACTCGCGGTTGGCGCCGAGCGAGAGCTCGAGCGCCGTGTCCCACAGCGTCCCGATCACCACCTCGCCCGCGATCGTGGCGCCCGATTCGCCTACGAACGTGCGATCCCGCATCTCCGTGAGCGCGGTGCGCAGGTAGTCGACGTGCGGAGTCTCGTCGGCGCGGATGCAATCGACGATCTCGGCGGCGCGGCCGTCGCCGGCGACGAGGTCGGTGTCGGACAGCACTGCCGCCGCCCACGCGAACGTGTGGAAGGCGGAGACCTCGATCATCAAGAGGCCGACCATGCGCCGGACCATCATCTCGAGCGAGAAGTCGAGATCGGGAAAGCGGCGCATCGCTTCCGCGTTGGCCCGCATCTGTTCCGGGCTCGCGAGCTTGCCGTCGGCGGGCACGATGCCCATGCGCACGAGCATCTGCTGCTTCATGTCGTCGGTGACGGGATTCTCGAAAGCGATGTCGCGCGCCGCGAACCACATCTGGTCGTGGCCGGCCTCGTCCTCGAATCCGGCTTCGTCGCGCGCGTGCGCCTCGAACAGACCACCCTGTAGGTGCGCGATCGCGGTGCCGTCGATGCTCTCGGAGAAATGCCGTTGCAGGTTCTCGACCTTCACGGCCCGGATCAGTCCGCCGAAGCCCTCCACCGTCCCGACGCGCGTCAGCGCGCTGATCGCGGGCCCGGGCACTCCCTCGCGCACGAGGTATTTCGTCTGCGCGACGTTGGGGAACACCGGCGGCCACGTGTCGATCGGCGCGTCGATGATGTCGGTGCCGAAGCCCTCGCGATGCGACTGTTGCCACGCCGCGGTCGCGGGCACCCGGTTCTTGGTCCGGGGCGACACGTAGTGGCCGTCGTCGGCGTATCCGCCGTGGCAGCGCACCCCGCCCGCGAGCAGCGGTTCGGCGATGCTGTCGTTCTCGAGCAGTTCGCCTTCGGACCATTTCAGCTTGAGGTTGCTCACGCCGGGGAGTGTATACGCTAGAGTTACACCCGTGGCAAGCGCGACCGCTCTCCCCGAGTCCGCGCCCCCCGCGTCCGCGCTCTCGGCCTTCGAGGAGCTCGCGTCGAAGCGGAGCCCGACCCGGCGCCTGACCGTGCTGCGGGCCGCGGCGGAGTCGTTCGCGCACGGCGGCTACGCGGCGACGTCGATGGACGAGATCGCGGCCGCGGCCGGCATCACCAAGCTCATCGTCTACCGGCACTTCCAGACCAAGGAGTCTTTGTACCGGGCCGTGCTCGAGCAGGTCTTCCAGCGTCAGGTCGAGTTGTTCGTGGCGAACATCGGCCAGGGCCTCGAAGCCGAAGGCAGCACCCGGGCGCTGCTCGAGGTCGGCCGGGAGTGGCCGGACGGCTTTCGTCTCCTCTGGCGCCACGCGGCCCGCGAACCACAGTTCGGCGAGTATGCGCTCTCCTTGCGCGACGCCGCGGTCAATGCCGCCCGGAGCGTCGTCACTCCCCTCGTCGCACCCGCGCTGGCCGAATGGGCCGCGCAGACGCTGTTCGACCATCTCGTCGATGCCGTGCTCGACTGGCTCGACCACGGTGAGCCCGGACACGACGAGGACTTCATCGCGCTCGAGACCGCGGCGATCCGGGCAACGGTCGGCGCGTGGGCCACCACGTCGGCAAAGCGCAGCTAAGCAGTCACCGGCTCGCCCGGCGGGTCGGTCAGACCGCGGGCGCGATCGCGGGAACGAGCAGGCCCGCCCGCTCGTCGACGGTGGCCAGTTGCTCGGCCGTCATCACCGCCCGCAGCGAGACGATCGCGACCTCGAGCTGGTCGAGATCGGGCGGGCGCGTCGTGAGCCGCTGCAACAAGAGGCCCGGCTTCATCGACGCCCGGACGAACCCGCGCTGCATGTTCGATGCCGCGAGCCGGATCACCTCGTAGCTGAGCCCCGCGATGAGCGGGACCAACACGACCCGGGAACCGATGACGAACCAGAGGTTCGGACGCGGGATCACCGAGTACACGAGGATCGCGACGACCATCACCGTGAGCAAGAAGTTCGTACCGCAACGGACGTGGGCGGTCGAGAACTGTTGCGCGGTCTCCGGCGTCAGCTCGACCCCGTTCTCGTACGCGGCGATCGCCTTGTGCTCGGCGCCGTGGTACTCGAACACGCGCCGGATGTCGCGCAGCCGCGAGATCGCGAGCAGGTAGACGACGAAGATGCCGAGCCGCGCGATCCCCTCGAAGAGCGGGAAGGATCCGTGGAACAGGTGCCCGAGTGAGCGACCCGCCAGCGCGGGCAGGACGATGAACAGGGCGCTGAACGCGACCGCTGCGATCCCGACCGACCAACCCATCACCTTTTCGGAGACGCGATCGGCTTCAGGGACCTGCTGATTCGCCGACCAGGTGAGGGCGCGGTACCCGAGGCCGAGCGACTCGCCCAGACCGGTGACGCCACGCAACACCGGGATGTTCCGATAGCGCTCCGACCATCCGGGGACGTCCCGGACGTCGAGCTGGATCCCTCCGTCGGGATCGCGGACCGCGACCGCCCAGGTCGACGGCCCGCGCATCATCACACCTTCGAGGACGGCTTGTCCGCCCATGTACCGGGGCTCGGCCCGAGGCATGGGTGTGCTCTACGCCTTCTTGGGCTTGGCCTTCGCGGCGCGGCGCTGGAAACGCTCGACCCGTCCGCCGGTGTCGACCAGCTTCTGCTTGCCCGTGTAGAAGGGATGACACTCGGAGCAGAGCTCGGCGCGCAGCTCGGAGGCGGTCGAGCGGGTCGTGAACTCGTTCCCGCAGGAACAGTGGACCTTGCACTCGACGTATTCGGGATGGATGTCGGTCTTCATGATCCGTCCAGTCTATTGGCAGGCCCTTTGGCTTCCCAGGTCGGGAAAGAACGGGCTGCCGCTATCGGGTTGTAGGTAACCAGGGAGATCAGGTTCCCATTCCCGTGGGGGCTTTGGCGATCTCCATCAGAAACTGGGTGTTGCTCTTCGTGCTGCGGAGCTTGTCGATGAGCAGCTCCAGACCGGACCCGCCCTCGAGCGCGCCCAAGACCCGCCGCAGCTTGTACACCTGCTGGATGTCGTGGCGGTCGAAGAGCAGTTCCTCGTGCCGGGTTCCCGATTGCTCCACGTCGATGGCGGGATAGATACGGCGGTCGGCCATGCGCCGGTCGAGCCGGAGCTCCATGTTCCCGGTGCCCTTGAACTCCTCGAAGATGTGCTCGTCCATCTTGGAGTTGGTCTCGACGAGCGCGGTGGCGAGGATCGTCAGCGACCCTCCCTCCTCCACGTTACGGGCCGCTCCGAAGAACTTCTTGGGCGGGTAGAGCGCGCCGGCGTCGATGCCGCCCGACATGATCCGCCCGGATGCGGGCGCCGCGAGGTTGTATGCCCGAGCGAGCCGGGTGATGCCGTCGAGGATGATGACGACGTCCTTGCCCGTCTCGACCAGACGCTTGGCCCGCTCGATCGTGAGCTCGGCGATGTGGCAGTGCTCGTCGGAGGGACGGTCGAACGTCGATGCCACGACGTCGGCGCGCAGCACGTGTCGGCGCATGTCGGTGACCTCTTCGGGCCGCTCGTCGACCAGGAGCACGATCACATGACACTCGGGGTTGTTGCGCTCGATCGAGTACACGATCTGCTTGATGATCGTGGTCTTGCCCGCCTTCGGGGGCGACACGATCATGCCCCGCTGACCCTTCCCGATCGGCGCGATCAGGTCGATGATCCGGCCCGTGATCTCGGCCGGGTTGTCGGCGAGCTCGAGCTTGAGCCGCGAGTCGGGGAACAACGGCGTGAGATCCTCGAAGCGCACCCGATGGCGCGCCTCATCGATGGAGACGTCATTGATGAGGTCGACCCGCACCAGCGCCGGGTACTTCTCGCTGCTCGCCGGCGGTCGGGTCGCGCCTTTCACGTGATCGCCCTTGCGGAGCCCGAAGCGACGCACCTGCGACGCCGAGACGTAGGCATCGTTGCGGCCGGCGAGGTACCCGGACGCCCGGAGGAATCCGTAGCCCTCGTCCCGCAGGTCGAGCAGTCCTTCGATCTCGATCAGGTCGCCGCTGTACTCATCGCCGCGCTCGGGCCGTTCCGGACGACCTTCGCGCTCGACCCGTCCGTCGCCCGGAGCGCGCTCACGGTCGCGGCCCCGCCGGCGGCGCCGGCGCTTGTTCGCCGACGCGTCGTCTTCGCGCCACGGCTGTTGACCGAGCTGACCGCGATCGCCCGTGGCGGAATCGGCGTCGTGGTCGCCTTCGGCATCGGCGTCGGCGTCGTCCGACGACGCGTCGGGTCGCACCTCACGAGCTCGGGCGGGTTCTGGACTCCTCGGCGCCGGGGGCTCCGCGGTCCTGACGCCGTTTCCGTTCGACGACTCGTCCACCGTGACACGGTCGTTGCCATTGGTGGGGCGGTGGGCGGGCCGGACGACCATGTCGTCGGGGCCGTCGGTATCGCCGGCCAGCGCGTTCTGCTCTTCGGCGATCGCGGCGAGATCGTCGTCGACAACGCGTGAGGAACGCACCTTGCGGGGGGTCGAACGGGCGGAGCCGTTGGCCGCGTCGGTACTCGGGGCCGTGTCCTTGGCCGTCGAACTCGCACCATTGGCGGCGCCGTTCGCCCCGCTCGTCGCGCCGACGATCGCCTCGACGAGTGCGGCTTTGCGCATGCGACTCGTCGACTTCACGCCGAGGGCGGTGGCGATCTGCGCCAGCTGTTCGCGATCCTTCCCGTCCAGTTGTGAACGGTCGAAGGTCTCACTCATGTCCTGCTCCTACCGACGGCTGCGGGCTCTGCCTACAGCGACCGGAGTGTGATCGTGTGATCCGTGTTGCCAAGTGCCGACGCGCAAGGAAATCGCGGCGGCGGATGTAGCCCTCGGAAGATCTCGCACCAGTCCGCCGGGCGTGCTGGGCACGGAGGAAAAGCGAGGTGATCCGGCCCCCACCACCAAGAAACGCTTGGGGCGCGGTCTCGAGGGATCAGCGACACCCTATACCCAAGCGGTGCGGGGCTGCGCCGGAGCCCCGCTTCTCGAGTACCGGTCAGGCCTGCACGAGGCGCGCCATCAAGGAATGCCCGGCCACAGGTTCACAATGCGCGGTGGCCGGTTCGGTGTAGGTCCCGCCCGCACCCGGACTCGCGGAGTCGTACAGCAAGAAGGGCACTGGTTCCGCGCTGTGGGTCATCGTGTCGCACGGGGTCGCGTGGTCGGGCATCAACAGGATCCGGTAGGGCTCGCTTCCGGCCTCGAGCGCGTCGACGACCGGACCGATCACCTCGGTATCCCACCGTTCGAGCGCGTCGACCTTGATGTCGGAGCGTCCCTGATGCCCGGCCTCGTCGGTGGCCTCGATGTGCAAGACGAAGAGATCGCGGTCGGCGAGGGAGTCGATGCAGGCGCGCGCCTGGGCGCCGTAGTCGTTGTCGAAACCGGCGGTCGCGCCGGGCACGTCGACCACCTCGATGCCGGTGAGCACTCCGAGCCCCTGGACGAGGTCGACCGCCGACGACAAGCGGGCGCGCACCCCGAACGTCGTCGCGAACGACGGCAGCGCAGGCTTCACTCCTTGTCCCCACAACCAGATCTGGGTCGCGGCGGAACCAACCGAGCCGGCGACGTCGCGCACGATCGCGCGCGACGCGTCCATCAACCCGTTCACCAGCGCGGCCGATGCGCCGTGCGGGAACACCGCGACCTGTCCGGTGAGATCGTGCGGAGGTACGCACTCCGTATCGGTCCACGAACGGGGTACGACGCAGAGGTGGCGATACTCGACTCCGGGATGGAACCGCACTCCGTCGCGTCCGCCACCGAGCGCGGCATCGAGCGCGGCGACGATCGCGTGGCTCTGCTCGTTCGTCGGATGCCCGGCCGCGAAGTCGATCATCACAGGCGCGGCATCGTCGGAGAGAGTGACGAGATTGCAGCGGTACGCAACCTCGTCGGGGCCGAGCTCGACGCCCATCGCCGCGGCCTCGATCGGCGCCCGACCCGTGTGGTAGCGGGCGGGATCGAAGCCGAGGACCGACATGTTGCCGACGTCGCTGCCCGCCGGCAGACCGGCCGGGATCACCGCGGCGCGTCCGACGTCGGCGCGCGTCGCGAGCTCGGCGAGGCGGGGCATGCGCGCGGCTTCGAGCGGCGTGCGGTCGCCGAGCTCCGGCAAGGGGACGTCGGCGCAGCCGTCGGGAACGAACACGACGTACTTCATCGCGCGCATCCTACGGGAGCGCCGGCTCCGCACTCGGCGCGACGAACCCGCAACCCGGGGTACAGCGGTCGTCCGTAGCCTGCAGGGATGCATCGCTCCCGCGCAGCCATCGGCGTGATGTGGGTGGCAGCGGTCTCCACGCTTCTCGTCGCGTGTAGCAGCAGCGGATCGGCCCCAAGGACGAGCGCGACCGTCGCGCCGGTGCCGGCGAGCGCGACGACGACGGCCCCCACGACGACGACGGACCTCTCCGAAGCGAAGGTGAAGCTCGCGGAGGTCGTGAGTGGCCTCGAGAGCCCGGTCGCCCTCGCATGGCGCGCGCACGACACGAACATGTTCGTCGCCGAGCAACACGGGCGCGTGCGCCTCGTCGACACGAACGGCAGGCTCTCGCCCACGCCCGTCCTCACCGTCGGGCCATTGTCGACCGGAAACGAGGAAGGGCTACTCGGCATCACCTTCTCGCCCGACGGCACGAAGCTGTACGTCGACTACACCGACCCGACCGACGACACCCACGTCGACGAGTACACGATGCACGGCGAGACCGCGGTGAAGTCGAGCCGACGCCAGCTCCTCGTGGTCCCGCAGCCGTTCTCTAACCACAAAGGCGGCGAGGTCGTGACCGGCCCCGACGGAATGCTGTACATCGGGCTCGGCGACGGCGGCAGCGAAGGCGATCCGCAGCACAACGGTCAGAACCTCGGGATCCTGCTGTCGAAGATCCTGCGCATCGATCCGGCAAAGAGTGGGACCGCCGCGTACTCCGTTCCCGCCGACAATCCATTCGTCGGCCGCGTCGGCGCGCGCCCGGAGACGTGGATGTGGGGCCTGCGCAATCCCTGGCGGTTCTCGTTCGACCGGACTACGGGTGATCTCTGGATCGGTGATGTGGGCCAGGACAAGTACGAGGAGGTCGACTTCGCGCTCAAGGGCGACAAGGGAGTCAACTGGGGTTGGAGCGCACGCGAAGGAATGCACGCGTACCGGGGCCTACCGCCGAGCGACGCGCGCGACCCGATCCTCGAGACGAAACACTCCGACGGCACGTGCGCGATCGTCGGCGGCTACGTCTACCGGGGAAAGGCGATCCCCGCGCTCAACGGCGTCTACGTCTTCGGCGACGACTGCCGGCCCGATCTGGTGGGAGTCGCCGGGTCGGGCGGGGACGTCATGTCACAACGGGATCTCGGACCGACGGTCGAAGCGCTCACGACGTTCGGCGAGGACACCGCGGGCGAGCTCTACGCGGTTGCGCGCGGCGGCACGGTGTATCGCATCGTCCGGGCATAGCCGCCGGTCAGTGGTTGGCGCGCTTCAGCACCATCGCGCCGACGCGACGCGTGATCGCGTGCGGGGTGACGGCGGACAAGTTGCCCAACACCTTGTTCGTGTTGCCGGGGATCACGACCGCGCGGTTCTTGGCCAGGCCCTCGATTCCCGCACGCGCGACCTCGGGTGCCTCTTGCCAGAGGAAGCCGGGAACGTCGCTCGCCGGCGCGTTGGCGCGGACCTGGAACTCGGTGCGGGTGAAGCCCGGACAGAGCGCGGTCACCGACACTCCGGTCCCCTTCAGCTCCTCGTGGACCGCCTGGGTGAACGACGTCACGAATGCCTTCGTCGCGCTGTACGTCGCGTTCGAAGGTCCGGGTTGGAAACCCGCGAGCGAGGAGACGTTCAGGATGCCGCCGCTCCCCCGCTCCACCATCGCCGCCGCGGCGGCGTGCGTGAGCCGCACGAGCGCGCCGATGTTCAGGTTGATCTCGCGGGTCTCCGTGTCGACGTCGAGCGTGTGCAGCGGACCGAACGTCCCGAAGCCCGCGTTGTTGACAAGCACGTCGACCGTTCGCACGCGCGCTTCGACCAAGGCGAGCTGTTCGGGATCGGTCAGGTCGGCAACGAGCACTTCGGCGCTCCCGCCGTTTCCGTTCGTGAGCTCCTTCGCCAGCGCGTCGAGACGAGCGCGATCCCGGGCGACGAGCACGACATCGTGTCCCCGCTCGGAGAGCTGACGTGCGAACTGTTCCCCGATACCGACGGATGCGCCGGTGATCAATGCGACCGGATTGCTCATAGGGCGATGCTACGCCGAGTGCGGTCGAGCTCCTACAAGCACGCCCGTCACGACGATGCGCTGGGCGGCGCTGTGTTTGGGGTTGCAGGCGATGAGCGTGACGGTCGGCGTCGGCGTCGGATCGGTCACGTACAGCGCGCTCGGGAGCACGATCTTGGTGCCTGTGACCTTGTAGATGCAGTCGCGGGCCGCCATGTGGAACACGATCTGGTCACCGGGTGCAAGCTTGTCGATGTCGAGGAACGGGTGCGTGTGGGTGACACGGTGACCGGGGAACACAGCGTTCCCGGTCTGGCACGGCACCGCGGATCCCGGCCAGTGCCCGGGGCCGTGATCGATCACGGTCAAGGTGATGCCTTCGAACACCGGGTGCACGAGACCGATCTTGGGGATGTCGATCGTCCCGATCTGCGTCACCGGTCCGGCGGCGTACGGATCGGCCGGCGCCGGGAGTGGGTGCGGCAGCTTGGCGAGGTCGACCGTAGTCGTGGTCGAGTGCGTCGTCGTGGTGCGCGGGATCGTGGTCGGCGCGACGGTCGTGGACGGCTCGAGCAACGGGGAGTCGTCCTCGCTCGTTGCGCGCGACGAGTCGCCGTGGTTCATCACCGCCGCAGTCGTGAGCCCGGCCGCGATCACGATGGCCAGGGCGGTGAGGGCTGCGATCCATCGCTTCTTCGTCAACGTCGTCCCATCCTTGCGGTCTTCGTGGGTTGCTTCGGCGCAGTCTCCGTCACAGCCCGAGCTCCTCGAGCACGATGTCGATCGACGCCTCGACCGCGGGCCGGGCATCGATCTGAGCGATCGCCCGGTTCGGATCCTTCAACCCGTGGCCGGTGACCGTGCACACGATTGTCTCACCTCGCTCGACCAGTCCGCTCGCGGCCGCCGACAGGAGCCCGGCCACCGAGGCCGCCGACGCGGGTTCGACGAACACTCCCTCCTGGGAGGCGAGCATCCGGTACGCCTCGAGGATCTGCGCGTCGGTGACGGCGCCGATGTGGCCGCCCGATTCGTTCCGGGCCGCGATCGCGGCGTCCCAGCTCGCGGGGTTGCCGATGCGGATGGCCGTGGCGATGGTCTCGGGGTGGGCTACCGGCTCGCCGTGCACGAGCGGGGCCGAGCCCGCGGCCTGCCAACCGAGCATCCGGGGCAGGGTGTCGACGATGCCGTCCCGGGCGTACTCGCCGTAGCCCTTCCAGTACGCGGTGATGTTCCCGGCGTTGCCCACTGGGATGCAGTGGACGTCGGGCGCCGTGCCCAGCGCGTCACAGATCTCGAACGCGGCGGTCTTCTGTCCTTCGATGCGGAAGGGATTGATCGAGTTGACGACGGTGACACCGCCGCGCTCGCCGAGCTGGCGCACGACATGCAGCGCGTCGTCGAAGCTCCCGTGGATCGACACGACCTTGGCGCCGTGGATCAACGCCTGCGCGAGCTTGCCCAGCGCGACGTGGCCGTCCGGGATGATCACCGCCGCAAGCATTCCGGCCCGTGCCGCGTACGCGGCGGCGCTCGCCGAGGTGTTACCCGTCGACGCGCACACGACGACCTTGGCGCCTTCCTCGGCCGCCTTCGAGATCGCCATCGTCATGCCACGGTCCTTGAACGAACCGGTCGGGTTTGCGCCCTCCACCTTCAGCATCACGCGGGCGCCGACGACGTCCGACAGCCGGGGCGCGTCGACGAGCGGCGTGTTGCCTTCGCCGAGCGTGACGATCGGGGTCTTGTCGGTAACGGGCAGCCGATCGCGATAGGCGTCGATGATGCCTTGCCAGCGCGTCACCACTACTCCTCGCCTCCGACCACACGCAGGACCGATCCGATGCGACCGACGACGTCGAGCTCGCGTACCTCGTGGATCGTCGCGGTGAGCGCGGCCTCGCGAGCAAGGTGCGTGACGAAGATGAGCCGGGCGCCCGCACCCTGGCCCTTTTGTTGCATCGACTGGATCGACACTTCGTGGTTACCGAACACACCGGCGATCGTCGCCAGCACACCGGGCTGGTCGGCCACGTCGAGCGAAACGTAGAACTGCGACGCGGTCTCGTCGATCGGGCGGATCGGCTTGCGCACGAGATCGCCGATTGTCGCGCCTCGCGCGCCCGCCCGAACGTTCTTGGCCGCGTCGATGAGATCGCCGAGCACCGCGCTCGCGGTAGGTCCGCCGCCGGCACCGCGACCGAGCAGCATCAGCTGCCCGACGGCTTCGCCTTCGATGAACACCGCGTTGTACGAACCCCGCACGGAGGCGAGCGGATGGTCGACGGGCACCATCGCCGGATGCACGCGCACGCCGACGCCGGCATCGTTCTCTTCCGCGACCGCAAGCAGCTTGACGACGTAGCCGAGCTCCTTGGCCGCGGCAATGTCGTCGGCGGTGATCTTGGTGATGCCCTCGCGGTACACGTCGCCGGCGACGATGCGCGCCCCGAACGCGATGCTCGCGATGATCGCGGCCTTGGCCGCGGCGTCGAGCCCTTCGACGTCGGCCGTGGGGTCACGCTCGGCGTACCCAAGCTCCTGCGCTTCGGCCACCGCCTCGGAGAAGCTCGAGCCCGCCTCGGTCATCTGGGTCAGCACGTAGTTGGTCGTGCCGTTGACGATTCCCATCACCCGCGTGATGCGCTCGCCGGCGAGCGACTCCCGCAGCGGGCGCATGAGCGGGATGCCACCCGCGACCGACGCCTCGAACAACAAGTCGACACCGGCGGTCTCCGCCGCGTCGAACAGCTCCTCACCGAAGTTCGCCAGGAGCTCCTTGTTCGCGGTGATGACGGGCTTCCCCGACTTCAGCGCCGCGAGGATCAGGCGCCGCGCCGGCTCGATGCCGCCGATCACCTCGACGACCACGTCGATGGTCGGATCACCGACCACGGAATCGGCATCGTTGGTCAACAGACCCGGCGCAAGATCGACGTCGCGCTCCTTGGCGACGTTGTGCACGGCGACCCGGCCGATCTCGAGCTTCACGCCGGAGCGCTGCGTGATCAGGTCGGCGTTGGAGTCGAGCAGGCGCACGAGCGCAGCTCCGACGTTCCCGCATCCGAGCAATCCGACTCGCACGACGTCAGTCACCCCGCCATTCTTGCGGATCGGTCGACCCACCCTGAACCGATCGGCACGAGAAGCGTCCGGAGAAGGGCGGCGCCCGGGCGCCCCGGCGTACCGAGCTCCTCCAGTCGTTCGAGAACCGCACGGACAGTGACGAGGCGGCGCATCCGGGCGTCGGCCACGGCCCGCTCGAGCGCATCCGGAGTGAGTACACCTGCGAGATCGATGATCGTCCGCACCGGAGTGGTCACCGGGAGCCCGCGTACCCGAACGACGTCGCCGTCGTCGAGGTGTGCGATCCGGTGGACCACGACTCCGGCCGCACGCGGCGAGCGCGTGCCCGCTACGACGAGCTCCGGCGGCATGCGGACCTGCGAACCGAGGTGCCAGATCGCGGCCGCGCTCGTGTGCGACAGCGCGCAGTCGGGACCTAACCACGACACCGCGGCCCAGCGCGTCCGCGCGCACGACTCCGGCGCCGACGCGTGCGCGTAGACGCGCGGAAGCAGCCGGCGCCAGAGCCCGGCGCGGACCCGGCGCTCGATCTGACCCGGACCGAATCCGGCCGCCAGCGCCTGCGCACGCGTGAACACACCGTGTTGCTGCGCGGCCGTTGCGGCCAGACACGCCTCATGCTCCATCGCCACGACATGCTCCCCACTCACGGCTATCCGGGGGAAGGGTGTGCGGGGGAAGCGAAGGGAGGTCGAGCCGAGGTCAGGCGCCCGCGTCGAGATCGACGTCGAGGCGGACGAGATCGGCTTCGGTTTCGCGGCGCACGACCTCGCGAGCGACACCGTCGCGTACGAAGACGACGGCCGGGCGCGTCACCTTGTTGTAGTTCGACGCCATCGAGTGGCAGTACGCGCCGGTGACGGGCGTTGCCAGGACCTCGCCGATCGCGAGGTCGGTCGGGACGAGGGTGTCGCGTACGACGATGTCGCCCTGTTCACAGTGTTTGCCGGCGATGGTGACGAGCGCCGATCGATCGGCCGACACGCGCGCGGGAAGGAAGGTCTCGTACCGTGCGCCGTAGGTGACCGGACGGAGGTTGTCGCTCATGCCACCATCGACGGCGACGTACGTGCGGATGCCATCGATGATCTTGACCGTCCCGACCGTGTAGAGCGTAATGCCTGCGGGCGCGGCGATCGAACGTCCCGGTTCGGTGAGCAGCCGGGGTCGTGAACGCACACCGGCCTCGGCGAGAGCTTTGGCAATCGAATCGCGCGTCGCGGTGGCGTACTCCTCGATCGTCGGCGGGGCGTCGTCCGACAAGTACCGCACCCCGAGCCCGCCCCCGATATTGAGCTCGTCGACGGTCGACCCCGTCTCCGTCTCGATCGCGCCGACGAGGCCGACCATCTTGGCGACGGCGAGCTCGAACGAATCCAGTCGGAAGACCTGCGACCCTATGTGACAATGGATTCCGGCGAAGCGCAGGAGGCCGCGCTCGACGACCCGCTTCACCGCCGCGAGCGCGGCGCCACTGTCGAGGCCGAAGCCGAACTTGGAATCCTCGGTTCCGGTCTCGATGAACTCGTGGGTATGTGCCTCGACGCCGGGCGTGACCCGGATCTGCACCTGCGGCGCGGGCAGTCCCGACCCGACCAGGCTCTCGAGCCGCAGGAGCTCGTCGGCGGAATCGACCACGATGCGCCCGACTCCCACCTCGAGCGCGGAGCGCAGCTCGGACTCCGACTTGTTGTTGCCGTGGAACACGATGCGGTCGGGAGGGAAGGCGGCGGCAAGCGCGACGTGCAGCTCGCCCCCAGTTGCCACGTCGATGTGCATCCCCTCGTCGCGCACGAGCCGAGCCATCGCGACGCACAGGAACGCCTTGCTCGCGTATGCCACTCCGTCGCCGAACGCTCGGCGATACGCGCGACAGCGCTCCCGCATGTCGTCCTCGTCGTAGACGTAGACCGGCGTGCCGAAGCGCGCCGCGAGCGAAGCGAGGTCGACGCCCGCGATGGAGACGCGACCGGTTGCGTCCGTCGTGGCGGAGGCAGGCAGCAATGACAGGTCGAATGAGCTCACGCGTCGAACGATTCGTCGGAGTCGGTGTCGAGGCGCGTCATCTCGTCGGGCGCGTGGACACCCAATACCGCCAGCGCGTTCGCGAGACCGACCCGGCACGCCTCGGTCAACCAGAGGCGGGCCTGGGTGAGGGCCTCGTCGTCGGACAGCACCTTGCAGTCGCGATAGAAGCCGTGGAACTCGGCCGCGAGATCGCGGACCCAGGTGCTCACCTTCTGCGGCGCGCGCGCCTCCGCGGCCTCGTGCAGCGCGTCGGGATAGTTCGCGAGCGCGCGAAGCAATGCGTCCTCGCGCTCGTGGGTGAGCAGTGACAGATTCACGTCCGCCAGCGGGACGCGAACGACGCCGGCGCCGTCGGCCTTGCGCCCGATCGACGCGATACGTGCGTGCGCGTACTGCACGTAGTACACGGGGTTCTCGCGCGACTGCTCGGTGACGACATTCAGATCGAAGGTCTGCGCGGTGTCGATGCCCTGCAGCAGGAAGGTCATGCGCGCGACGTCGGGATCGACCTCGTCGAGGATGTCGGCGAGCGTGATGATGTTGCCGGTCCGCTTCGACATGCGGACCTCGGCGCCGTCCTTCACGACCTTCACGAACTGACCCAGGATGATCTCGGGTTCGCCGGCGGCGAAGCCGAGAGCTTCCATTCCCGACTGCAGTGACTTCACCTGTCCGTGGTGATCGGCGCCCCAGATGTCGATCAGATGGGTGAACCCGCGCCGCAACTTGTCCCGGTGGTAGGCGAGGTCGTTACAGAGGTACGTCGTGCTCCCGTCGCTGCGGACGAGGACCCGGTCACGCTGGTCGCCGAAGGCGGTGGAGCGAAGCCAGCGTGCGCCCTCGTGCTCGTATACGACCCCGTTCGCCGTGAGCTGCTCGAGCACGTCGACGACGTCACCCCGTTCGTGCAGGGTGCGCTCCGAGAACCAGGTGTCGAAGTGCACGCCGACCCGACCGAGATCGCTGCGCAGACTCTGCACGATCTTGGCGTAACCCCACTCGCACGCGGCCTCGGGGGTGACGTCGTCACCCAACTCCTCGTGCAGTTGCACCGACATGTCGGCGAGATACTGGCCGTGGTAGCCGTCCTCGGGCACAGGCTCGAGGCGGTAACGGGCGTAGAGCGAATCGCGAAATTTGTCGAGTTGCGCCCCGGCATCGTTGAGGTAGTACTCGCGATGCACCTCCGCGCCCTGCGCAGAGAGCAGGTTGGCGATCGCGTCACCGACGGCGACCCAACGACCGCCGCCCGCGTGCAGGGGGCCGGTGGGATTCGCCGACACGAACTCGAGGTTGACACGCCGGCCCTCGAGCACGGTCGAGCGGCCGTACCCGGCACCGGCACTGACGACGCTGCGCAGCACGTCGTGCAGCCACGTGGGCGCGAGGAAGAGGTTGAGGAAGCCCGGGCCTGCGATCTCGACCCGTGCGAGGTGCGGGACCTGTTCGGCGACCAGCGCGTCCTGGACGCGTTCGGCTACGTCGCGCGGCTTGGACCCGACCGCCTTGGCGAGTCTGAGCGCGACGTTCGACGCCCAATCGCCGTGCTCCCGACTCCGTGCCGGTTCGACTTCTATCCCCCCGGGCGGTTCGGGCAGCCCGGCCCGCTCGAGCGCGCGGCCGATCGCCTGCTCGAGGTCGTCTCGGATCATGGCGTCGGGCTCGTCGCGGAAATCGCGAACGAGATCACGACTCGTATCGCTGGGAGACTCACTGGGATACTCGCTGGATACTCACTGGATACTCGCTGGGACCATCACGTACGGCAGACAATCCCTCGGCAACGCGCTCGGTGGAGAACGAATCGTACATTGCCGTCCGAGAATGCCCTCGCCCCATTTCGCGCGGGGCGCGCGCATCACTATGCTGCGCGACCAACGAAAACGGGTTTTCGGAGGGGGCGGCTGGCCAAGGTCGGGGGGCCGTTGCGATGAGCCAGGGAGGGCAACGGTGTCGCAACAGTCAGGTGCTCGGGGGCTGGGAGCGTTATTTCTCGGCTCGGTGGAGCACCCGGCGGAACCTGACGCTGATCCCGATGCTCCGGGCGGGACGAAGAGCATGAGTGCGCTCGGCGAAGACTTCGCTCTGGCGGTTGCAACCACCGAGTCTGGAATCGCGCTCATCTACAAAGCGCTCGACTCGCTCGTCGAGCAGTTCGATCTCGACGACGCCGCGGTCGTCATCGAAGAGCCGAATCTCGGATCGCAGGTGTTCTGCGCCGGACGCCGGCCGCTTGGCACCGACGACGATGAGCTGCTCGTCTCACCACCGGGGCTCTACACGCGACCCGCACTCGACGAGCGCACGTTCGACCGCTCGCTCCTGCTCACGCTCTGCGTCCTCGCGTTGCGCCTCGACGTGCTCCGGTACGATGCCTGGCACGACGCGCTCACGGGGCTCTACGACCGCCGGAGCTTCGACCGGCTGCTCGAGATGGCGATCGCGCGCAGCACCCGGTACGAGTGGCCGTTCACACTGGTGTTGCTCGACCTCGACCACTTCAAGGTGCTGAACGACGAGCGCGGGCACCAGGCCGGCGACGCGGCCCTGCGCGACCTCGGCGAACGGTTTCGGCGCACGTTGCGATTCGGCGACAACGCGGGCCGGATCGGTGGCGACGAGTTTGCGATGATCCTGCCGAACACCGAGCCCGACCTCGTCCCTGCACTCCTCGATCGGGTCCGGCGCGCCGAGGGCGTGTCCAGCGCGTGCCCGGCGTTCTCGTACGGCGTCGCGCACTGCCCGAACGAGGCCATCGAATTCGACCAGCTCGTGCAACTCGCCGATACCCGCCTGTACGAAGCCAAGCAGGCGAAGCGTTGACATGGTGAAGCGCGTGCGCACCAACGAGATCTGGTCGATCGACGACCTCGAGCTCGAGCTCCGCAAGCTCCCGGGCGTGCGCGCCGCCGGCTTCGAAGAGGCCGACGACGTGCTGCTCGTGCAGCTTCACGTCGCGGATCGCGCCGAGCAGATCAATCGCACCGAACGCACCGATCAACCCGTACCGGTCTCGGCGTCGCGCATCGCCGCGCGTCACTCCGACCGGCCCGTCGCCGTCGAAGTGGTGCGGTGGCGCACCGCGCCGGTCGAGCTCCCGACACCGCTCCCGACCGAAGTCACGATTCCCGAGGCCGACGAACCTCGGGACAACGAACCTCGGGACAATCTCTCCGCGGCGACCCCGATCGTCGTCGCCGAAGCCGGACGCGCCCGATTGCTCGCCGTCCTCGCGTTCCCGGACACGGACGAGCTCGAGGTGCATCTCGTCCTCGACGGCAAGCGCACGATCGGACGCGCACCCGCGAGCAGGAGCACCGAAGGCGCGGTGCAGGCCACGCTCGACGCGGTGCGCGATCTCGGCACCGGACTCCAACCGTCGATCCACTGGACCCGGTCCGTCGACGCCGAGGACGCCGATCGCCAGATCGTGTCCGTCGCGCTCGTCGACGTCGACTCCCGCGCGCCCGTCAGCTACGGAATGGCATCCGGAACGAGTCTCATCGATGCGGCCGCTCGGGCCACGCTCGACGCGTTGAACCGCCGCCTTGGCCGCACCCACTGACGGAACCCCGGGCGAAGGAATGCGCGCCCGCTACCATCAGACGCCCTTGCCCTCGTAGCTCAGGGGATAGAGCATCGCCCTCCGGAGGCGTGTGCGCAGGTTC
>JBEPUZ010000009.1:0-40463 GCA_041691275.1 Actinomycetota bacterium
TGCGGTCTTCGGAGGGTTTTGGAACCCGATCGCGCCCCGGAGCGTGTACTTCCGTACGGCTCCACCGTCTGGCTGCTCCACCGTCTGGAACGTCACGTGGCGACGCGAAAGTACGAGGGATCCGCGGCCGGCGTCCACCTCAACCGTCCCGTCGTCGGTATGGCGGCGACGCCGACGGGCAATGGCTACTGGTTCGTTGCGGCCGATGTCGCGGTGCGCACCGACGGACGTGGCTACTGGATCGCGGCCGACTCGTAGGGCGCGAGGCGAACCCGCGCAACCGACGTCTCGATAGGGGCGTCTCGCTAGAGGCGTCTCGCTAGGGTCGGCCAGTGCCTGTCGTCCCGCATCTGCTCCGCGCCCGCTCGAGCGACGAGTACGCGCCGATGCCGTGGTCTGCGGCCGACCGCGAAGCCGTTGCGCGCTACCAAGCGTTCGCCGAGCGCGACGCGCGGCGTACCGTGCGCGCCCAAACCGAATACGCGCTCGACCGGCGGGGAACCGCGGCGACGTTGCGGGCGATCGATGCCGCGCACGCTGGCGGGTTCTACGAGGTGCCCGAGCTCGCGACGCACGATCTCGACGCCGCGCAGGCGGCATTCCGGGGCGTGCATCCTGTCGTCGACGTGCAGACCCATCTCGTCGATCCGTCCCGCTGGGTCGGTTCCGGCGCCGACGCGCTCGCCGGATTCCTGCGCATGGCCGACCCCGATCGGTGGTCGGGGCCGATCGACCCGCTCACGATCGACGCCGCGGCTTGGGCCGCGCTCGTGTTCGGCGCGTCGGAGACGTCGGTGGCGCTGCTGACCTCGACGCCGGGCCGGGCCGACGTCAACGTCCTCACCAATCCGCAGATCGCGGCGGCGCGTGACGTCGCCGATCGGTACGCCGGCACGGGACGTGTCCTCACTCACACCATCGTGCACCCCAACCTCGGCGAGTCGGAGCTCGATGCGATGGTCGACTGGCAGGCGACACTGCGGCCGTCGGGATGGAAGTGCTACACGTTGTGGGGTCCGGCGACGAAGGCCTCACCGACGGGCGGCTGGTTCCTCGACGACGAGGAGGTCGGCTTTCCCTTTCTCGAGCGCGTGCGCGCGCTCGGCCCGCGCGTCGTCGCGACGCACAAGGGCCTCGGCGGGCCGGTTCCCGATGCGTCGGTCGCGGCGGCATCCCCGCGCGACATCGGCCCGGCCGCGGCCGCCTTCCCCGACATCACCTTCGTCGTCTACCACTCGGGTTACGAGCGCGATCCGAACGGGCAAGAAGGGCCGTACGACCCGAACCGGGAGGCGCCGCAGAGTGGTGTCGACCGGCTGATCGAAAGCCTCGCCCGCGCCGGCATCGGTCCGAGCGGGAACGTGTACGCCGAGCTCGGCAGCACCTGGTTCCTCATGCTCCGGCGGCCGCTCGAAGCCGCGCACGTGCTCGGCAAGCTGCTCGCCGCGCTCGGTCCCGATCGCATCGTGTGGGGTACAGACTGCGCGTGGTACGGATCGCCGCAACCGTTGATCGACGCGTTCCGCTCCTTCGTCCTCCCCGAAGCGCTGCAGGCGGAGTTCGGGTATCCCGCGCTGACCACCGACGTGAAGGAACGCATTCTCAGCACCAACGCCCAGACGTTGTACGGCGTGACGGCCGGACCCCGCGTCGACGGCGCGTGGGCGGCCAACGCCGCGGTGGAACTGCAGCGTGCGATTGCAGCGGCCGGGCTTGCGCCCGAGGGCCCGGGCTGACAACCATTCCCGCATCCCGACGATCATCGCAAACGGCATCGGCATCTACTACGAGCGCAGCGGCCGCGGCCCGCGCCTGCTGTTCCTGAACGGTTCCGGTTCGACCCTCGCCATGTCCGCGCTTCTCCTCGCACCGATCGCGAAGCGGTTCGACGTGGTCGCGCACGACCAGCGCGGGCTCGGGCGCACCGATGTTCCTCCCGGCCCGTACTCGATGGCCGACTACGCCGCTGACGCACTCGCGCTCCTTGACGCGATTGGTTGGGACACGTGCCGCGTCGTCGGCATCAGCTTCGGCGGCATGGTGGCGCAGGAGCTCGCGGTCACGGCGCCGGGACGGGTGGAAAGGCTCGCGCTGTGTTGCACGTCACCGGGTGGTGCGGGCGGCGCGTCGTATCCACTGCAGGAGCTGGCCGACCTGCCCGTCGCCGAGCGCGCCGAAGTCGGGACCCGGCTCCTCGACACGCGCTTCGACGCCGAATGGCTGGCCGCGCACCCCGCCGACCGCGGGCTCGCGGAGATGATGGTCGCGCGCCGGGGTGACACCAAGACCTCCGAGCAGCTGCGAGGCGAAGCGGAACAGCTCGCGGCCCGTTCGCATCACGACGTGACCGACCGTCTTCACCGGGTGACGGCGCCGACGTTCGTGGCCGCCGGCCGGTACGACGGCATCGCTCCCGTTGCGAACAGTGACGCGATCACAGCGCGGATTCCGGGTGCGGAACTGCACGTCTACGACGGCGGTCACGCGTTTTTCGCCCAGGACGCGCGCGCCTTCCCGGAGATCCTCGACTTCCTCGCGGAGGAGTGACGGCTTTGGAACAGCTCACGTCGTTCGACGGCCGGCACATCGCCTACGAGATCTACGGCGAAGGGCCCGACGTGCTCCTGTTGCACGGGTTCGCATCGGATCATCTCGGCAACTGGGTGCGCCCCGGCGTGGTCGCTGCGCTCGTCGCGTCGGGACGACGGGTGGTGGCGTACGACGCGCGCGGCCACGGCACCTCCGACAAGCCTCACGATCCGGACTCGTACGAGCACGACGCGATGACGCGTGACGCGCAGGCGTTGCTCGACCATCTCGCGATCACATCGGTCGACATCGCCGGATACTCGATGGGCGCGATCGTGTCGTCGAGGCTCGTGGGTGGCGGAGAAGCCCGTGCCCGCTCGCTCGTGATCGGTGGGGTCGGCGCCCGGCTCGGGCGCACACCCGAAGATCGGGCCCGGACGGCCGCCACGCTTGCGGCGCGCGGCGAGAAGCGCGTCGGTCGTCCTCTCGACCGCGCGTTCAAGCGCTTCGCGGAACGCAACGGCAACGACCTCGACGCGCTCGCGGCATTGCAGCGCGCCGCGCTCGCGGGCGCCGCCGGCGACGTGCGCGCCATCTGCATCCCGACCCTCGTTGTCGCCGGGGTCGACGATCAGCTGGCCGGACCGCCGCAGGCGCTCGCCGACCTGATCCCGGGCGCGGTCGCGGTGACGATCCCCGGCAACCATCTCTCGGCCGTCACGATGCCGCTGGCGACCGCGATCGTCGACTTCCTGGCTCGCGTCTCACCCGTTTGATTCCACGCGGTCCGCCAGCAGCGCGGCGACGAGCTTCGCGGGGCCGACGCACGTGTACGCATCGACGAGGATCTGTTCGATCTCCTGCCAGTCGACCTGCCGGTCGAGCCGAATCCCGATCCATCCGCGGTGGCCCACGTACGCAGGCACGTAGAACCGGTCGGGTTCCTCGTCGACGAGCTCCTGCTGCACCCCGGCGGGGGCGGCGCAGATGAGGCCGAGGCGACCGTCGCCGTGATGGTCGTTCCACACCGTGGCCAGCGTCTTCTTGTCGCGGATGAACCAGGTCGGAGCGCCGTGACTCAGTCGTTCGCTGACCTCGGGGAGCCCGAGACAGAGGGTGCGCACTCGTTCGATGGGATCGGCCTTCGTCGCCACGTCGCCATTCTGCACAACCGGCACTCTGCACACTCGACCGGACTGGGGAATCCCGGGTTGCGGGAGACGGTTGGCCCGGGAATGGCATCAGACACAGCTTCAGGGTCGGGGTCGGGAACGCGGGGCCGCGTGCGCACGGAGCCCGGCGCGAAGCGGATACGGGTGTTCGTGGACGGCGTCGCCATCGCCGACACCAGCCACCCGCTCTACGTGTGGGAGTTCCCCTATTACCCGGCGTACTACCTGCCGGTCGCCGACGTGCGTACCGACCTGCTCGCACCCACCGAGACGGTCACGCACTCGCCGAGCCGGGGCGACGCCAGGCACTTCACCGTGCGCGTCGACGGCGACGAACGCGTCGACGCCGCGTGGCAATACGCCGACTCGCCGATCGAGGCGATCCGCGACCACATCCGCTTCGACTGGGACGCGATGGACGCGTGGTTCGAGGAGGACGAGGAGGTCTACACGCACCCACGGAGCCCGTATACGCGTGTCGATATCCTCCCGACCTCGCGCCAGGTGCGCGTCGAGGTCAACGGTATCGTCCTGGCCGAGTCGCCCCGCGGCCTCGCGCTCTTCGAGACGGGTCTCCCGACCCGCTGGTACGTGCCCAAGGTCGACGTCCGGATGGACCTGCTTGTCCCCACCGACGAGACGAGTCACTGCCCGTACAAGGGTCAGGCCGAGTACTTCTCCGCTCGTACCGGCGCCACGATCGCGGAGAACGTCGCGTGGTCGTACCCGACGCCGCTCCCGGAGAGCGTGCGGGTGGCCGGTTACGTTGCGTTCTACGACGAGCACGTCGACACGTTCATCGACGGCGTGCACCAGGAACGCCCGAAGACCAAGTTCAGCTGAGGAGGCAAGCGTGAGATTCGGTTTGGACATCGCCCAGCAACGCATGCCGTGGACCGAGCTCGCGGCGCGCGCCCGCTTCGCCGACGGGCTCGGCTTCGACGGCATCTGGGGGTTCGATCACTTCCAGCCGATGTACGGCGAAGGCCCGGGCGAGTGCTTCGAGGGCAACACGACGCTCGCCGCGTGGAGCGGGATCACCGAGCACGTGCGGCTCGGCTTGCTCGTCACCGGCATGACGTACCGCCACCCCGCTGTGTACGCGGCGGAGGCGATCACGATCGACCACGCATCAGGCGGTCGGCTCGAGCTCGCGTACGGCGCCGCCTGGTTCGACAAGGAACACCACGAGCTCGGAATCCCGTTCCCCGCGCTCAAAGAGCGCGTCGACGGCTTCGAGGAAGCCGTGCAGATCGTGCGGGGCCTGCTCACGACCGACAACTTCACCTTCGAGGGCAAGCACTTCCAGGTGCACGACGCGACGCTGCGCCCGCGTCCGGTGCAGAGCCCGCACCCGCCGATCTGGATCGGGGCATCGGGCGAGAAGCGCATGATGCCGATCGCGTCGCGCTACGCCGACGTGTGGCACTGCTTCGGACCGGTCGAGGAGATGGCGCGCAAATCGGTGCGTCTGAGCGCGATGGCCGAGGAGGCGGGGCGCGATCCGGCGGAGATCACGCGGGCGGCGTCGATCTCGCTCGAGGACGACCTCGACACGATCGCCGCGAACGTCGACGCATGGGAGAAGGCCGGCTTCGCCTACCTGGTGTGCGGTTGGCCCGCGGGTGGCCGCGAGACCATCGCGCCGTTCGCCTCGCGTTTCCTCTCGAACTAACGCCGTTACCCGAGGGCGCCGCTGACGACCACGGCGTCGTCGGGCCCGGGTCGGGATCGATCCGGATCGCGGGAACAGTCGTCGACGAGGAGACAGCCGCGAGCTTCGACCCGCCCGAACAACCGACGAGCAGCACGCCCAACAGGACAACCCGCCGTGCGCGCATCGAGGAGCGTTACGTGCGGTCGAGCTCCAGCATCTTGATCGCATTGCCGCGCAGCACCTTGTAGGCGAGGTTCTCGTCGAAGTCGGCGAGCATCTTCTCCGCGTACTCCTTCGAGGTAGGCCACGTCGTGTCGGTGTGGGGGTAGTCGGTCTCGAAGCAGATGTTGTCCTCGCCGACCTCGCTCAGCGAGTGCAGACCGTGGTGGTCGGCGGTGAAGCATCCGAAGATCCGGCCGTAGTAGTACGTCGACGGCGGCTCCGGGATGCGCTCCTTCGAGTGCTGCCAGCTGTCGTGCTGCTCCCAGACAGTGTCGGCCCGTTCGAGCACGTACGGGATCCAACCGATCTGGCCTTCGGAGTACGCCAGCTTCAGCTTCGGGAACTCGATCAGCTTGGCCGAGAACAGCCAGTCGGCCAGTGACGCCATCGAGTTGTTGAACGCGAGCGTTCCGCCGACACCACCGGGCGCGTCGGGTGACGCGGCCGGGTTCGTCGACGACGACCCGATGTGCATGCACAACGTCACGCCCGTGTCGTTGCACACCTGGAACACCGGATCCCACCCACCGCTGTGGATGGTGGGCAGCTTCAGATGGTGCGGCAGCTCACTGAAACAGAACGCGCGCACGCCCCGATCCGCGTTGCGCCGAATCTCGGCCGCCGCGAGCTCGACGTCCCAGAGCGGCATGAGGCAGAGCGGGATGTTCATGCCGTTCGACGGGCCGCACCACTCTTCGACCATCCAGTCGTTGTACGCCTTGACGCACGCGAGCGCGAGTTCCTTGTCGTTCGCCTCGTAGAAGGTCTGACCGCAAAAGCGCGGGAACGTGGGAAACGGGAGTGAACCGTCGACCCAGTTGCGCTCGAAGTCCTGGATGCGCGCGTCGCGCTCGTAACAGCCCGGGCGCATCTCGTCGTAGGTGAGCGCCTCCATGACCATCTTGCTGCGGTCGAACTTCGAGAGGTCACCGTCGGGGGTGGCCTCCAACGGGATCGCGACGAAGCGCTTGTGTACGTAGATGAGACGGTCCTCGTAGTACCAGGCGTCGCCCCACAGGCCTTCGGGGTCCTCGGTGTTGACGTACTTGGCGCCGGGTTTGTGCGAGAACGGTCCCCAACGCTTGCGCTCGACGCGCGGACCCTTCTCGCGGTACTTCTCCGCCAACCAGGTCTGCCACACGTGCGCGGGCTCGACCACGTGGTCGTCGACGCTGATGATCTTCGGTAGCTCCATCGAAGCGCTCCCTGGCCGGTGGCGGGTTCGTTCCCTGACGTTAGCGTCAGGTTGGCGAGGCTGCCCTCACGCCGGTCAGGCGCAGACCTTCTGGTCGATGTTCGCCGCCCCCGACGGCTTGAACGAATCCGGGTTCGCGCCGCCGGCGAAGCGATCGGTGATCCAGTGGACCATGTCGGCCGCCGAGGGCCCGATCACCCCGGCGTGGCTCTGCCCGGGATACACCCAGCGCTCGAGATCCTGGTGGAGATCGCAGAGGTGGTTGGCGAGGATCAGCGTGGACGCAACCGGGATCTGCTCGTCGTTGCCGCCCTGGATCATCAGCAACGGCACCGGGCTCTTGGTCGTGAACTGCTGGGGGTCGTTCTTCTCGAGCGCGGTCTTCCAGAGCGCGATGGTGAACGGGTCGGCCTTGGTAACCGTCGAGATGTCGATCGTGCCGAGCGTGGCGGAGAGGTAGTCGGAGCAGCCCTTGTCGAGGTCGGGGACGAAGGTCATGCCCTTCGGGGTGAGCACCTGGTCGAGGGGAGCCACGGCGTTGCCGTACGCGGCGTTGAGACCGCCTGCGGCCATGAGGAGGTAGTACCGGAACGGGTTCGTCTTCAAGAACGAATAGATGAGGTTGAACTGCGACGGCGGCGCGCCCGCGACCACACCTTTCAGGTTCAGCTCCGGTGCGTACGTGGGGCCGATATGAAGGGTGAACATCGCGGTCTGGCCGCCCTCGCTGTGTCCCCACACGACGTAGTTCGCGCTCGCATGCGCGACGGGGAGGTTGCGGGCGGCCCGCACGATGTCGAGCGTGTTGCGCGCCGCGCTGTCGCCGGCGATGTAGGGGAGCAGTCCCGGCGTGCCCTCACCCTGGTAATCGCTGGCGGTGACCTCCCAACCCTGGTCGAGCAGCATGTTGATGAGCGGCACCGCGTCGTCGGGCGAGAGTGACGGGGCGCACGAGTCGGCCATGCCGTTCGTCCCGTGGCCCCACGAGACGACCGGATACCCACCCGTCGGCACCGGCGTCTTGGGCACGAAGATAAGGCCGGTGACCGGAGTCGGCTTGTTGTCGACGGTCGTCGAGACGTACAGCACCCGGTAGACGTTGCCCTTGACGTTGGGCGCCGCGATCGCCGACGACTTGATCAGCGTCCCGGGCTTGGTAGGGATTGGTTCGGAGAACGAATAGAACGACGGCAGGCCCGTCGGTGCAGGGACGATCGACGTCGTGGTCGTCGCCGCGGGTGTAGTCGTCGTCGACGCCACCGGGGACGAACCCGAAGGCGATGACGACTTCGACGACGACGAGCAGGCGGCGAAGGCGAGGACGGCAACCGTCGCCGTGATGAGGACCCTGGGCGCGCGCATCCGCGGAGCGTACGCAACCTTCGGGTCAAGCAGCGGGCACCTCCCGAGAGACACTCGCGTAGGCTGGCCAGCCGTGGAGCTCGATCTTCCCGCCGATCGCACCGGCGTCCTGCCCTGCCAGTACCTCGAGCGCGCGATCGCGGCGCGGGTCATCGACGCGGGCCGGTTCACGATCCCGGAAGAGAACGTGCAACCCGCGAGCCTCGACCTGCGCCTGGGTGAGGTCGCATACCGGATCCGCTGCAGCTTCCTTCCGGGCCGGCAATCGGTCGAGCGCCGGGTGAAGGACTACGTCATCGACGAGCTCGACCTCCGCAAGGATGGGGTCGTCCTCGAGACGAAACGCCCGTACCTCATCCCGTTGAAGGAACGGCTCTCGCTGCCTGCGACGGTGCGGGGCAAAGCGAATCCGAAGAGCTCGACCGGCCGGATCGACGTGTTCACGCGCGTGATCACCGACGAGAGCTACCGGTTCGACGAGATCGCGACCGGCTACGACGGACCGCTCTACCTGGAAGTGGTGCCGCTTTCGTTTCCGGTGCGGGTGCGCGAGGACATCTCCCTCAATCAGCTCCGGCTCTCGGTCGGCTCTGCGCTGTTGTCCGACGACGATGTGCGCGAGTTCCATCGCAACCAGCCGCTGCTGTTCGATCACGGAACGCCTGTTCCCGACGTCGACCTCGCGTTCGGCGGCGGACTCTTCCTCGGTCTTGATCTGCACGGTGACGGTGACGGCTACGTCGGTCATCGTGCCCGCGACAACGCACCGCTGCTCGACGTGGCGCGCAGCGCGGCTTCGCCCGTCGACCCCGAGGCGTTCTGGGAGCGGGTGAAGCACGAAGAAGGCGACCGGGTCGTGCTCACGCCGCAACGGTTCTATCTCCTCATGAGCAACGAAGCGGTGTGCATCCCGCCGACGCTCGCGTCGGAGATGACCGCGTACGACCCGACGAGTGGTGAGCTCCGCACGCACTACGCAGGCTTCTTCGATCCTGGCTTCGGCTTCGATCCGAGCGGTCATTCCGTCGGATCGCGCGCCGCGCTCGAGGTGCGTGCGCACGACGTGCCGTTCATGATTGAGCACGGCCAACGCGTGTGCAAGCTCACGTTCGAGCACATGCTCGAAGCTCCCGACCGGCTCTACGGCCAGGGCATCGGCTCGAACTACCAGGGCCAGCGGGAGACGCTGAGCAAGCACTTCGCCCGTTAGCGGCGGGCGGTGTCGACCAGCGCGTCGAAGACCTCGTCGATGCGGTCGATGATGGCGAGGTGCCCGCCGCCGCTCCAGTGCGTGACGTCGGCGCCGGGAATGCGGCGGACGAGCTCGTCGGTGTGCCGCATCGGGACGATGGGATCGGTCTCGGAGTGCCAGCAATGCACCGGCACCGTGATCTCGCCGACGTCGAATCCCCACGGGCGGCCGAGCGCGGCATAGTCGTCGACGACCCCCCTCGCGCCATGCCGGCACGACTGCGTGAACATCGCGAGTGCGGACCGCGCAGTGGGGAACTCGGCCATCACCGCGCGATCAGGGTCCGACATCTCGAGCTGACCGAACCACAGCGAGGCCCTCGGCGCGACCCTCGACGCGCGCACGCCGACCTCCAGCGTGGCGCGCGCCAGGATCGGGACGCGCTGCGACAGGCGGGTGAGGACCCGATCTGTCGTCTCGAAGTCGCGCACCGTGGCCCATTCGCCGACCTGGCCCGACCCCGAGACGATCGCGACCGAGCTGACGCGATCGGCGAGATCGTGCGCCGCCGCCAGCGCGTACGGGCCGCCGCCTGAGTAGCCGAGCACGGCGAACGTGGGGAGTTCGAGCGCGTCGGCGAAGGCGCGAAGTTCAGGCGAGTAGGCGTCGACCCTGATGTTCACGCCCGCCGGCCAGCGATCGGACGCACCGACGCCGGGGCGGTCGGGTGCGAGCATCCGGATACCGTGCGCGCGGGCTCGATCGTCGGCCCAGGCGAAGCCCGCGCCACAGGCGGGGGTGCCGTGCAGCGCGATCAGCGGGATGCCGTTCGGGTCGCCGTACTCGTAGTACCCGACGGCGCGCTCGTCGGCAGTGCGTACCACGACAGGTTTCGGCGCGTCGGCGACATGCAGCATTGACGTTGCATCATGCCGGTCGCGCTCGAACCCGTGCGAATGACGCGCGATCAGGTCGAGCCGGTTGCGGTGGTGGCGACCCGGTAGATGATCCCGGTCGTCCAGTCGCCGACGAGCAGCGACCCGTCGTTCGCCAGCGTCACCGCGACCGGGTTCTTGATCCCGGTCAGCAGCGTGGTGGCCGTACCGGTGTAGGTGCTGCCCGTCTTCGTGAGTGCCACCCGCTCCACCTTGCCCAATGCCCATTCCTCGACGATCGCGGAGTAACCGATCGTGGTGCCGAGCCGGTCGGTCACGATCGCGACGCCACTCACGGCCGCGTGCTTGTCGAGGACCGCGGTCGCGGTCGCGACGTTCGTGCACGCGGGGCCGCCCTGCCCGTAGCACTCAGGGTTTTTCCACGAGGTTCCCTCGCGCACGACTGCGAGCGCGTCGCCGGTGGTGCTGGTACCGAGATCGTCGCGGTAGTCCATCGAGACGAAGAGGTCGCTCGTGCCCGGGTAGTACGCGAGCCCGATGTTGTTCACCTCGCCGACGTTCGTCGGCAACGTCACGACGGTGCGGTGGGTCGCGAACGCGGTCCCGGTGAAGCCGCTGTACGCGTCGACGCGTTCCTTCGATGCGACGTAGAGCGTGCTCTCGTGCCAGAGCAGACCCAACGGTGTGTGCAAAGCAACGATGATCCTGGTCGGCATCGCGCCCGACTTCGTGACGAGAAAGACGGCGTCCTTGCCCGCGTCGGTGTAGTCGGCGGTCGCGACCCAGAGGCGCTGCTGCACGTCGAATGCGAACGCAGCGGCGTGCGTGAGCCCGGTGGCGTACTCGGTCGCGGCCAGTCCGCTCGGCCCCCTGATGCCCGAACCGATGTCGACCAGCGCGCTCGCAGTCGCCGACCCGGTGGAAGGAGAAGTGCTTGAGCTGCTCCCTCCGCAGCTCGCGAGCAGGAGCATGATGACGACGATCGGGGCGAGCAGTCGCGACGTGGGTTTCATGATCGATCCTGACGGTCACGCGACGTGACTCCCGACCGGGGAAATCGGGAGTCACGAGGCGCGCGTGACGTGATACGGATGTCTCTCCGCTGGTTCAGGTGCCCGTCGAACTGGACCCTGTCCCTCCCATGTTGGGGCAGTTGGCGTTCGGCGTGTCCGACGGGGCCGAACCGTTCGCCGGCGTCGATGTTGCCGGCTTCGTGGTCGTACCCGTCGTGGCCGCGTTGGCAGCTACCGCGCCGCCGGCAACGAGAGCGCCGGAGACCGCGAGAACCGCCGCGACTTTGCGAATCGGATTCATGTATGTGTCACCTCCTCCTGGTCGGTTGGTGTTCGACCAGTAAGCCCGGCGGGCCTGCGCGGAGCGTGAGAGGAATTCAAGAACCAGGAAAGAGATTCCTCAGTCCTAGGGGCGGAGGTGGGTGCCGAAGAACTCGAGGAGGCGCGCCCACGCGTCGGTGGCGGCGGCCTCGTCGTAGTTGGCGGAGCCGTCCCGCATGAAGCCGTGACCGGCGTCTTCGTAGACGATGACCTGGCCCGGATGACTTGTCTCCACGGTCGCGATGTCGTCGCGCGGGATCCACTCGTCCTGACCGCCGAAGAAGCACAGGAGCGGGCAGTACGGATCGCCGAGATGCTGGGCGATGCCGGCGCCGTAGAACGTCACTGCCGCGTCGACGTCGACGCCTGAGACGGCGGCCAGGTAGGCGTAACCGCCGCCCATGCAGAAGCCCGTGATCCCGACGGTTGCCGCGCCGACGTCGCGGAGGCGTTGCACGACCTCGACGATGTCGGCGCGCCCGTCGGCATGCTGCAACTGACCGAACATGCTCTCGCCGCCCTCGGGATCGCTCCCGCCGAACCGCCAGTAGAGATCGGGCGCCGCGACCGCGTAACCCTCGGCCGCGAGTCGCTCGCATACGCGGAGCAGTTGCGGCTTGATGCCGTCGCCTTCCATCACGACGACGATGCCGGGCCACGGCGGTGCCGACGCGGGAAGGGAGACGAAGAACGGAACGGCGATGTCGGTCATGCGCGCACGCTAACGCGGCGCGTCACCACGTCGGTACGCGGCGGTGACGTCGCTCAAGCGCGCGACGAGATCGGCATCGAGCGTTGTGTCGACGGCCGCGATCGTCGCGTCGAGTTGTTCCGGTCGGCTCGCACCGACGATCGGCGCGGTGATCGCGGGATGTTGGAGGGTCCACGCGACCGCGAGCGTCGGCAACGGGATACCGGCTTCGTCGGCGATCTTCGTGAGGTGATCGACCGTGTCGAAGACGTTGTCGTGCCAGTACCGGTCCTGATAAGTCTTGGCCGCGTTGCCGAGCGTGAAACGGGTTCCCTCGTCGGGTGCTTTCGACCGATCGTGCTTGCCCGACAACATGCCGCCCGCGATGGGGTTGTACGGGATCACCGCGACACCTTCTTCGATGCACAACGGAAACAGCTCACGCTCGAACTCGCGGAACAACAGGTTGTAGCGCGGCTGCACCGACACGAAGCGAGCGAAGCGATTCACTTCGCTCCGGCCGAGCGCACGTGCGAGTCGGTACGCGAGGAAGTTCGAGCACCCGATGTAACGGACCTTGCCCACGCGCACGAGATCGTCGAGTGCGCCGAGGGTCTCGTCGAGCGGAACGCCGGGATCGTCGAAGTGCAGTTGGTAGAGGTCGACGAAATCGGTCTGCAACCGCCGGAGTGACGCGTCGACCGCATCCATGATGTGACGACGGCTGTTGCCCATGTCCCAACGGTTGCGCCCGGTCGGCCCGAAGCACTTGGTCGCCACGACGTAGTCCGAGCGCTTGCCCTGCATCCAGCGCCCGACGATCTCCTCGGTGCGGCCGACTGTCGTCAGGTCGCCGCCGAGCGGATACACGTCGGCGGTGTCGAGGAAGGTCACGCCGAGATCGGCGGCCTTGTCGAGCACCGCTCTCGATGCCTCTTCTTCGATCTGCAGACCGAAGGTCATCGTGCCGAGGCAGATCCGGGATACCTGGAGGCCTGTGTTACCGAGCCGGGTGTGTTGCATGGTCAAACATGTAGCACCGCGAGCGCCACCACGCACAGCGCGGTCATCGCGGCCAGCACGACTGCGTCGACGACCCGGAACCGTGCGCCGGGCAGATTGCCGCCTGCGCCGAGGCCACCGCGGGCGACGATCGCGTCGGCGAGGTCACGCGACCGCCGGATCGACGCCAGGATCGCGGTCGACATCAGGTCGTGGGTCTCGTTCAACGCGTTGCGCACCATGGAGCGTGGCGTCTCGCCGACCTGCTCGTCGCGGGCGCGCAGCCGGCGGGCCGCCCCGAGGATCCGGATCTCGTCGATGAGCAGCGGAAGGCAGCGGATCGCGAGCGCGATCGCGATCACCCACTCGTCGATGGGCAGCCGCAGCCAACGCAACGGGCGGCCGAGGCGCGACAGAGCGGGCGCGACCTCGCCGAGCGGTGTGGTCCACCCGACGATCGCCCCCGACGTCACGAGCACGATCGCGAGCACCGTGAAGCGCGCCCATTCCTCGAGCGCACCCATGCTCAACGACACTCCGCCCACGTCGACGAGCGGTTTCGTCGACGACCAGAGGTTGAGCAGCGCGCTGATGAGCAGCGCGACGAAGAACCAGTTCGGCAGGCGAGGGAACGCGCCGAGCGGGATGCGGGCGACGAGGAGCTCGAGCAGCACGATGCCGCACGCGATGGCGAGCATGATCCACGTGGGCGAGATCGAGACCATCAGCGCGAGCTCGGTGGCGATCAGCAACTTGGTACCCGCCCAGAGCCGATGCACGGGCGAGTTGCCGGGTACGAGCCGAAGGAACGTGAGCTCGGTGTCGCGCCGCGACTTGGGCGGCTTGGCGCGCCCGTCGGTGGCGGTGACGGTGCCGGAACGGTTCACGGCCGGGCTCCGGGCACGACGTTGTCGATCGGGTCGTCGCGGGTGATGCGGCCGGCTTCGAGCTCGATGACCCGGTCGACGAGCCCGTCGGGCAGGTCGCGGTCGTGCGACACGATCACCAGCGCGATGTCGTTGCGGCGGCGCAGGCGAGTGAGCAACCCGTCGAGCTCGGCGCGGCCGTCGGCATCGAGCCCGGCAAAGGGTTCGTCGAGGATGATCGCCAGTGGACGCGCCGCGAGCACACCCGCGAGGACGACGCGTCGCATCTGGCCGCCGCTCAACTCGTCGACCCGGCGGTTACCGAACTCGAACGAGTCGAGGCCGACGGCATCGAGCGCGGCGCGGGCCTCGCGGTCGTCGACGCCACCCGCGGCCCGGACCTCGTCGAGCACGGTCGGGCGGAGCAGTTGCAGGCGCGCGTGTTGGAATGAGAGGCCGATACGCCCGACCTGGCCCGCGATCGGCGCACCCTCGAGCAGTGCGGTGCCTTCGCTCGGGACCAACAGCCCCGCCAGGATCCACGCGAGCGTCGACTTCCCCGATCCGTTGTGGCCGACGACGACGACCGCTTCGCCGGCCCGGATCGTCAGGTCGACGTCGGTGAGCGCACGGTTCGCCCACGGCGTGCTGCGCGAGTACACGTGACCGACCCGGGCAAGCGTGATGATCGGCGCGCCGAGCACCGGTTGCGGACCGGGAAGGCCGGTGCCCTTGATCGCGTCGTCGGTGCGCAAACGCGCGGGCGCGTCGACGACGCGCCCGCATTCGAGCGTGATGGACCGATCCGCGGCTGCAGCTTCCGCGGCGCGGTGCGTGACGTGGACGACGCCCAGGCCGTCGTCGTGCGCGAGGTCACCGAAGAGCTGTACGAGCAGCGCGCGTCCGGTCTCGTCGACCATCGCGGTCGACTCGTCTGAGATCAGGAGCTTGGGTGCGCGCGCGAGTGCGGCCGCGATCGCGAGGCGCTGGAGCTCGCCACCGGAGAGCGTCGAGGTCTCACGGTCGATGAAGTCTTCGAGCCCGACTCGCGCGAGGCACGCCTCCACGTCGACCTTCTCGGGCTCGGCCAGCCCCCAGACCACGTCGTCGCGGACGCGCACACCGAGCACCTGGGCTTCGGGACGCTGGGACACGATCGCGGTCCCACCCGCGCGACCGAGGCCGACCGCGCCGGGACGTTCGATCTCGCCACCGGTCGGTGCGCGCCGGCCCGCGAGCAGGCGGGTGAGCGTCGACTTCCCCGAGCCGTTGGACCCGACGATCGCAACGAGCTCGGCGGGAGGAACGGTGAGGGTGACGTCGACAAGGGCGTCGGTCAGTGCGTTCGGATAGCGGAAGCGGACGTTGTGGAGCTCGACGGGCAGCGGTTCGGGCGGCCCGGGCGCGTCGGCGTCGGAGCCGAGGGTCGGGTCCTCGACGACCGCATCACCGAACGCACTATGCACGCGACGAAGCGCGGGGGTCGACAGCCCCTGCGCGAGCCAGATGCCGAACCAGAGCAACACGAGCAGTGTGAACGGGATGCTGAGCCACCAGTCGCGCACCACCCATTCGACGAACCGGTCGCCGGGTCCCGAGAGCCGGGCGAGACCGAGGTTGCGCAGCAGGTGGAAGAGGCCCTTCCATCCATTCCGGACCTGGTCGAGCGTCAGCTTGCGCAGATTCGAGAACACGAACAGCGCGCCGTCGCTGAGGAGCGCGGCGATCGGCCACAGGATGGCGAGGCCCGTCAACATCGTTCGGCCCCGGCCCCACCCGCGCCGATCGGCCGCGCCCACCAGTGCGCCGAGTGCGGCACATGCGCCCATCGAGGTGAACGCGGCGCTCCCGACCACGAGGAAACCCACGGCCGACGCGGCAATGGCGCCCGTGATCACCGCGCGGAGGCGATGGCGTGCGGCCACGACCGCGAGGGGCACGACGGCCGCCGCGAGTAGCGCCCCGCCGAAGGGCACGACCTGCCCGACGACGGTCAGCGCGAGCGAGACGTCGGCGAGGACCACCGCCTCCGCGAGCTCAGCCGGACCTAGGGGTCCGTGAGCTCCACGCGTCGTTCGCGGCTGCCGCATACCGACAGGTTCGCGTACTCGACCGGCAAGCTCCCCTTCGCGCCTCCCGATCTTCACTTTCGCGGCTTCCGTGCGGGCAGAGTGAGCAGAGTTGGCAGAGGGGCGGGCGTCCCGATCAGAGGGGCGGGCGTCCCGATCAGAGGGGCGGGCCCGGGATCAACTTCACGTCGGCGTTATGGCGGGCGCCGTTGGAGTCGACCCACACGACGTTCACGGAGTCGCCCGGGTGGAGCTTGATCAGTGTCGCCCGCAGGGTGTCGGAGTCGGTGACGGCCTTGCCGTCGACCTCGACGACCACGTCGTTCTCCTTGATTCCCGCGTCGCTGGCACCCGTCTTGGCCTGCACGCCGACCACGAGCGCACCGGCGCTGACCGGCGAGGTCTGACCCTTGAGGTTCTGGACCTGCACACCGAGCAACGCCCGGTCGCCGATGTGGACCTTGTCGGTCTCGGTGCCGGCCCGGATGATCTTGACGATGCTGATCGCCTTGTCGATCGGGATCGCGAACCCGACGTTCGATCCGCTCTGCGAGTTGAAGTTGCCGCCACCGGCCGCCGCCGTGTTCATGCCGACGATCGCGCCGGTGCGGTCGACGAGCGCGCCGCCGGAGTCGCCGGGCTGGATGGGCGCGTTGATCTGGATCATGCCCTCGAGCGTCTCCTGATTGCCGCCCTCGTCGCCGGCGGTCACCTCTTGGTCGAGGCGCGTGACCTGGCCCTGCGATGCGCTGAACACGCCGCCCTTGCCGAGCGCGTTACCGAGCGCGACGACGGGATCTCCAACCTGCAGCTTGCTCGGGTCTCCCAACGTGACCGTCGGGAGGTTCGAGACCTTGTCGGTGATCTGCACGAGAGCGACGTCCTCGGTGACGTCGTATCCGACGACCTTGGCGTCGTAGGTCTTCCCGATGCCACCGATCGTGACCTTGATGCTGGTGGCGTCGGCGATCACGTGGTTGTTCGTGAGGATCTCGCCCGTCGACGTGAGGATCATGCCGGTACCGGCGGCGCGACCCTGCGCGAGCGTCGTGTTGATGTCGACGAGCGCGGGGTCGACCTTGGCTGCGATCGCGCTCTGGTCGAGCGTGCCCGTACCCGAGGGGATCGTGCCGGAGCCGTTGTCACCGAGTCCGGAATCGCCGCCGCCCAGGTTGCCGAACGGATTGCCGGTGCCGGTGCCGTTGCCGTTGCCGTTGTTGAAGCCGGTGCTCGGGCTGGCGCTGAACGTCTGGGTCTTGGAATTGTTGTGCACCGCGATGGCAACGCCGGCGCCCACGCCCGCCGACGCGAGGACAAGCGCGAGGGCCGCGAGCGCGGCGAGACCGCGGCGGGCCTTGGAGGGAGGTGCGGGAGCCGTGGGCCAGTTCGGCGGGGTCGCCGCGGTCCATCCCGGCGGCGGACCGCTCCACGAACCCGCGCCGCCGGCGTCGGACCCGGCGTACGGTCCGGCCGCGTACGGGTTCGGACCGTACGGTCCGGGGGCGTACGCGCCGGTCGGGTACTGGCCGGTCGGGTACTGGCCAGTGGCGTACGGGCCCGCGCCCCACGGCTCGGGCGTCGGGGGAACGGGTGGGTACGTGCCGGTCGGCTCGACCGCCGGGGTCGGTTGCGTCGGCGGCCAGGAGACCGAGCCGGTCTCGGCGACGGGGGGAATGTCCGGAGCTTGCGACGTTGTCTCACTCGCCGCGACGCCGGCCGGCGGGGGAGTGGCGGTGGGCGGCCACGAGTACTGCGGCCAGGCGGGATCAGGGTCCGGCACCGCGGTTTCGGGCTCGGGCGCCGACCCGATCTCCGGAGGTCGGGCGTCGGAGGTCGAGGGCTGCTCGTCTGCGTTCCAGGTGTTGTCCGACTCGGTCATCGGTGCGTGCCTCGAGTTCGTGTTCCCGCGCCCGGGGCGGCGCGCCTGCACTGATCTTGGCCACTCGGCATGGGAGCGGGCTGTGAGATTGCTGGACGATCTCTCTCAATCCTGCAAGAGCAAACGCAGAGACTGACAGGGACTGACCGGGATGATGAGGCTAGGGGTTCATCGGAAGGTCTCGGTCACGCCCCTACCCATTTCTCGTCAGGACCAGAGCGGATCCGGGATCTCGAACCCGAGCGGCGTACCCCAACCGTTGCGGAACGAGACCTCGTGCACCGGTCGACGCTTCGCTACACCCCACTTTCCGGTGGGGTAGCCGAACGTCACGCACGACGAGAAGAGCCAGCCTTCGGCGGTCGGTACGCCGAGGATCTCGAGCACCTTGTCGATCTGGAAGAAGAACACGCTCGTGAGCGACGTGCCGACACCTTCCGCGCGCGCTGCGAGCATCGCCGACCACGTGGCCGGGAAGATCGACCCGCCGCTGGGGTCGAACTGTACGAAGCTGAAGAGGAGTAAGGGGTACTGCTCGAAGTGGTCGGCGAGATGTTGTGCGGAGCGTTGGATGCTCAGCATCTCTTTGTTGTCGGGCTCGTCGGGATGCGCATTCGCGACCTCGAGGCGTTCCTTGTAGATCGTCGCCCACAGTTGCGTCATGCAGTCGCGGTAGATCGGACCGAGCTTCGCTTTGATATCGCTGTCGTCAACCAGCATGAAGCGCCAGTTCTGCGTGTTCCCACCGCTCGGCGCGCGGACCGCGGCGTCGAGGATGCGCTTCTGCACGTCGAGAGGGATCGGATCGGGTTTGCATCGGCGCATCGCGCGGGTGGTGTACAGGGCTTCGTAGACGTCCATCTCTCGCTCCGTTGCTCGCGTTTCGCGGTCGGAATTGCGCGGGTTACCAGGCGTAGGCCTCGGGCGC
This sequence comes from Actinomycetota bacterium, assembly GCA_041691275.1. GTDB lineage: Bacteria > Actinomycetota > Acidimicrobiia > IMCC26256 > PALSA-610 > PALSA-610. The sequence continues at coordinate 18,995 of JBEPUZ010000009.1, forward strand.
GCTGCCACCCGGACCCGGGAAGATCTCGTCGAGGGTCTTCAACGTCGTCTCGTCGAGCTTCAGGTCGAGCGCGCGCAGCGACGCGCCTTCGAGTTGCTCCATGGTGCGAGGTCCGATGATCGGCGCGGTGACACCCTTTTGGTGCAGCAACCACGCGAGCGCGACGGCCGCGGGCTCCTCACCGAGATCGGCGCACAACTTCTCCCAGCGTTCCAGCGCCGGGCGCATCCTTTCGTAGCGCGGCTGCACGCTCTTGCGCCGGGCGACGTCGCCGGAGCCGAGGTTGCCACCGAGCATGCCGCCTGCGAGCGGGCTCCACGGGATGACGCCGAGTCCGTAGAAGCGCGCGGCCGGCAGCACTTCGAGCTCGATCGTGCGCGACGCGAGGTTGTAGAGACTCTGCTCGCTCACCAGCCCGACGAAGTGGCGTGCCTTGGCGGCCTCATTCGCCTGCGCGATGTGCCAGCCCGCGAAGTTGCTGCTGCCGACATAGAGGATCTTGCCCTGCGAAACGAGCGTTTCCATCGCCTGCCACACCTCGTCCCACGGCGCGCTGCGATCGATGTGGTGCATCTGGTAGAGGTCGATGTGATCGGTCTGCATGCGGCGCAGGCTCTCGTCGCACGCGGCGCGGATATGCCGGGCCGAGAGCCCGCCGTCGTTCGGCCACTCGGTCATCGCGCCGAACAACTTGGTCGCGAGCACGACCTTCTCCCGCCGCTGTCCGCCCTGTGCGAACCACGTGCCGACGATCTCTTCCGTAGTTCCCGGGCCCTTCGGTCCGCCGTAGCGGTTCGCGGTGTCGAAGAAGTTGATACCGAGCTCGAGCGCGCGGTCCATGATCGCGTGCGAGTCGGGTTCGGTCGTGAGCGGGCCGAAGTTCATCGTGCCGAGGCACAGTGGGCTCACGCGCAGTGCGGTGCGACCGAGACGTCGATACTCCATGGTCATTCCTCCGGGCTCGGGCCGCCGTTCCCCGCCTGGGTGCGGGCCGACACGGTTCGACGCTACCTGGCTTTGCGCGCCTGTGGCCCGGGGCGTCAAGCTCCGCCGGTGAAAACCCTCATCGCGATCGTGAGCTGCGTGCTGGTCTTCGGCGCGTGCTCGTCATCCTCGAAGTCGTCGACGGGCGCGGGCACGTCGACCACCGTCGCGTCGGCGTCGACGTCCCCCTCGACCGCGACCACCACCACGACGGTCGCGAGCGGCCCCACGGCGATCGGGCACGTGTTCGTCATCAACCTGGAGAACGAGAGTTTCACGAGCACGTGGGGATCCAGCTCGCCCGCCCGCTACCTCAACACGACGCTGCTCGCGCAGGGAAAATTGCTGACCCAGTACTACGGCATCGGTCACGTGAGCCTCGACAACTACATCGCGGAGATCAGCGGTCAGTCGCCGAACCCGAAGACGCAGAGCGACTGCGTCACCTACACCGACTTCGTCGCCAAGGGCGCGGGCCCTCCGACGGGCGCGTACGGCCAGGCGCTGGGTGAGGGCTGCCAGTACCCGAAGTCGGTGCTGACGATCGCCGACCAGCTCTCGGCCGCGGGCAAGACGTGGCGCGGCTACATGGAGGACATGGGGACTCCGTGTCGCCATCCCGCGCTCGGTGCGAACGACGTCACGATCGCGCCCAAGCCCGGTGACATGTACGCGACCCGGCACGATCCGTTCGTCTATTTCCACTCCATCGTCGACTCGCCTGCGTGCGTGCAGAACGTCGTCGACTTCAGTCATCTCGCGACCGACCTGAAGTCGGTGGCGACGACCCCGAACCTGTCGTTCATCACGCCGAACGTGTGCCACGACGGCCACGACTCGCCGTGTGTCGACGGCCAGCCCGGTGGTCTGCTGTCGGCCGACCGTTGGCTCTCCACCGAGGTGCCCGCGATCCTCGCGTCGCCGGCTTACAAGGCCGACGGCATGCTCATCATCACGTTCGACGAAGCGTCGATTACCGACGCGAGCTCGTGCTGTCGCACGCCCGTGTCGCCGAACGCGGAGAAGCCGGGGCTCGGCGGCCCGGGCGGCGGGCGCATCGGAACGCTCGTGCTCTCCGCGCAGGTGAAGCCCGGGACGACGGACGCGGCGCCGTACAACCACTACGCACTGTTGTGCAGCATGGAAGACATGTTCGGACTGACGCATCTCGGCTTCGCCGGTGCGCCCGGCCTCGCGTGTTTCGGCAAGGACGTCTACGACGCGTCTTCGTAGGGAGCGTCTTCGTACAGTGTGCGGAGCGCTCGAATCGCTTCGGTGTTCTCGAGAAGGTCGGTCGAGTCGGCAATCTGGTCGATCGACCCGATGAGCGGGAGCGTTCGCAGCCGCGCATCGGTGACGCGGTCCCGGCACGCGTCGACAAAGCGTTCGCTGCCGAGCACGCGGTAGGGCCGGCCGTAGAACTGCCCGACGTGCGGGTCGACGGGGGTGGTGAGCACGGTCGCGTTGTGTATTCGGGCGAGGGTTTCGTACGCAGCGACGAGTGCGGTCTCGCGCTCGGGGTATCGGCGCGCATCGAGCGCGTGTTCGAGCGCGGGTATCATCTCGTCGCTCTGAGGGAGCGCCCGGTACGCAGACCCGAACCATTTCGCGTAGGGCCAGTACTCGCCGGCGAGCAGGAAGTGCAGGCGCATGAGGTCGCGCACGATGCGAGCCGCGACGACGCGCGATCCCACTTCGTCGCCAACCTCGGCGGCGCGGCCGACCAACGGCTCTTCCTGGGCGACGCGTCGCCACTGAGACGCGAGCATGTAGAGGCGTAGCTCGGCGGGGAAGTAGTGCAGCGTTCGGCGGACGGCGCTGAGCTCACCGGTTCTGTCGTGGTAGACGGCGCCCCGGACGACGCCGAGGAGTCGCTGCTGGGGCATCGTGAGCCAGTCGGCGTTGATCATCGCTTTCGTGGCGTCGCATCCGAGTCGGGTGCGGAGCCATTGCGCGAGAGGAACGACGTAGACGTGGTGTGTGCTCGGTACGTCGTCCCAACCGAACGCGACGGGCCAACCTCGGTATTCGGTCGGAAGCCCGGAGTCGACGGCGGCGCGGACGGCGATGACGTCGTCGGGTGCGACGAAGAGTTGTAAGCGCGGACCCCAGCCGTGATCGGTCGAGCGTTCTGTGTCGAAGCCGAGCAGCTCCGAGCCCGACCCGAGCAGCGCCGCGCTGTGCGGCCAGGCGCGTACGAGCGGCTCGACGGCGTCGCGGTAGAAGCCGGCATTCAGTTCGAGCGCGGGAACGAACTCAGGCACCATGCCGACATTGTTGTACGTAACGACGCGTCACCGCGAGAATTTTGTTCGTACGGGTCCCGTGCGTGCAGGAACGGTCGCGCGGCGACGGAGTTGTCTCACCCGATTGTCATTATGAGTGCATGACGGTCATGGAAGACGTCGAACATGTGGATGCGCCGCTCGACCCGCGGCAGAAGGTTCGATTGTTGGAGCGATTGGCCGCATCGGTGGTCGAACCGCTCGACGCGAACGCGGTCGGGTTGAGTGACGTGACCGACATGTGGGTCTCGTTCGATCGGGTCGAACGGCTCGTGTCCAGCGCGAAGACGATCCTCGCGGCGCGGGTCGAAGCGAGTGGTTCGTGGAAACGCGCGGGAGCGCGATCGGCAGCCGATCATCTCGCCCGGTTGGGTGGTACGTCGACGAATATTGCGCGGCGGGCGTTCAGCAACTCCAAGGAACTGTCCGATCTGCCCGACGTTGCCGAAGTGTTGCGGGCGGGGGGCCTGTCGAACGAGCAGATCGACGCGATCGTGCCGGCCGCAGCTGCGAACCCGTCCGCGTCGGGCCGGCTGATCCGGTTGGCGGGAACGACGAACGTGAGTGAGCTGCGCGCCGAATGCCTACGCACCAAGGTCGCCGCCGATCCCGATCCGGACGCAACCCACGACCGGATCCGCAACGGCCGTTACCTGCGAACCAGTACCGACGCGGAAGGGGCATGGAAGCTCTCCGCCCGCGGGACCGCCGAAGCCGGCGCCCGGTTCGAGCACGCGCTCGCACCGTTCATCGACGAGATGTTCGCACCCGGACGCGACATCGACCACCAAGAGCCGCGCGCGGCGTATGCGTTCGACGCCCTGATGGCGCTCGCCGATCAAGAACCGGTTACCGACACCGACACCGGCACCGGCACCGGCACGGGCGCGGGCACGAAGTCGAAGAAGCCGAAGATGCGGTTCCTGGCACTGTTGCAACTGCCGTACGAGCTGTTCATGCGCGGCGCGGTCGACGGTGAAGAGATGTGCGAGATCGTCGGCATCGGACCCGTCCCGGTCCGCGTCGCCCGCGACCTGCTGGGCGAGTCGATCCTGAAGTTGGTGATCACCAAAGGTGTCGACGTCGCCAATGTCGTGCACCTCGGCCGAGGTCCGACCATGGCGCAACGCATCGCCTTGTTGTTGACCAAACCGAAGTGTGCGAACGAAGCATGTTCGAGCATGTTCGTCCAGATCGACCACCGAGAACCCTGGGCCGACACCCACCACACAACGCTGCGCGAGCTCGACCCACTCTGCCCCCACGACCACGACCTCAAAACCAACCACGGTCCCTCGTCGACGGCACAGGACGCCGAGCCTTCGTCCCACCCAACGACCCCCGCCATCCGCGCAACCGGGCGGGACCGTGAGATGAGGTCAACCGCGGATTGTGACCTCGCAGGTGTGGATTTCCTTCTCGTCGACGACGAGCACGCGGACGCGCTTCGAGCCCGACGTCCGGAGCCTGCGTTCCGGCTTGGCGTAGATCGGGATGTCCAGGCGCACACCGCAGAGGGCACACACCGGTTGACCGTCTCGCAACCGCATCTCAGTCGACTCCCAGCTCGGACCGCCCGGCGGGAGCGTACGTGCGGGAAACTACGCGCGCCGGGTCGTCGGCATGAGATGCCCGGGATGTCGGGCCTCCAAACCCAGCTTTCAGACCTTTGCCATGACCGAGTCAGAGAAGCGGTTGAGCAGGTCGATCTTCTCCTGCAGCGGCTGGGTGTCGGGTTCGACCACGTACGGATAGCGGAATCCCACGATCACGTCCGTGACGCCGAGCTCCTCGAGCTTGTGCACGCCGTCGACCGAGAAGGCATCGAGGGAGATCGCATGCACCTCGAACGGCTCGGACGCGCGGCCGTACTCCTGCCGGAGCGCGTGCACTCGCTTGACCATGTTCCCCAGCTCGGCGGGGTCGCCACCGGCGTGGATCCAGCCGTCACCCTGGCGCGCGGCGCGCCGCAACGCAACGTCGGCGTGCCCGCCGACCAGGATCGGCACGGCCTTTTCAGGCGTCGGGCAGATCTTGCAGCGATCGAGATCGAGGATCTCGCCGTGGTACTCGAACCACCCACCGGCCATGAGGCCGCGCAACACGTCGACCATCTCGTTCATGCGGGGCCCGCGCCGCTCCCAGGGCACGTCCATGACGTCGAAGTCCTCGGGCCACGGGCTGATTCCGACGCCGAGCCGCAACCGGTCCTCGCACAGGACCGCGATGCTCGCCGCCTGTTTCGCGACCAAGACTGCCTGCCTCACCGCGAGCTTCAGCACGAAGGTGGTGAACAGGATGCTCTTCGTCTGCGCGGCGAGGAAGGGGATGAGGGTGAACGGCTCGATGATCGGCTTGTCCTCGAGGAAGGCGCGGTCGCCGTCGGCCGTGTACGGGTACAACGTGTCCGACTCCGCGGGGAAGATGAGGCTGTCGGGCACGACGAACGAGTCGTAGCCGGCGGCTTCGGTCGCCTGCGCGAGGCGCGCGAGGAAGGTCGGATCGCAGAACGTCTCGGCGTAGCTGAATCGCATGGCCGTGATCTTGCCCGATGCCGCTCAGCTCGGGGGGGCCGACCAGTGCACCAAGTCGGTGCTACGGGCGATGCCGAGCTCGGCATGACCCGCGCCGTTGAATGTCGTGAGGTCGGCGGAGTCGCCGTAGACCAGGTAGAAGAAGCCGTTCCGGCGGGCTCCGCCGTCGACGAGGAACGCGCAGTTCGCGTGCTCGAGCGTCGACCCGGTCGCGCCTTTGCCCGGGTTCCAGGATTCCTGGGGGACGACGAGCTCCCGGGCCGGACCCCAGTGCAGCCAGCCGGTCGCATCGCCCGCGGCTCCGGGTTGGGGCGAGCCCCCGAGCTGGAACAGCTGGGGCCGGTCGAGGTTGTTGCTCGTCGCGAGCAGCGCCGGGTGCCCGTCGAGAGTGAGGAACTCGTAGTTCTCGACGGTGTCGCCGTAGACGGAGATGTCGGGCCGCCCGACCACGGTCCACGGACCCGCCAGCGTGCCCGACTGCGATCGGGCGATCTCGAAGTGCTGGCTCGATCCCGCGTCGGTCGTGCCGTACTTGAAGCCGAGCAGGAGCCCGGCGGGGGAGTACGCGAGCGCAGGGTCGATGAGCCGGTCGGTCGCCGCGGTGAGCACGTTCGCAAGCAGGCGGATCGGCGCCGAGAACCTGACGAAGTCGGTAGTCGTGCGTGCGTAGAGCTTCGGTTGTGCGCCGGCCCGATCGTGGACGAACGATTGGTACGTGACGATGTAGGTGCCGAACGGATCGCGGACGACGTCAGGCGACGCTTCGCCCTCGGTGGTCGGGTCGTGGGGCAGGGTCGTCGGCACCGACCACGACGAGAGGTCGTGGCTGCGCGCGATGCCGACGCGCCACGAACCGACGCCGTCCTCCTGCGAGAACAGCAGGACCCACCCGCCTGCTATCGCGACAAGCGCGGGGTCTTTCACCGCGTGGGCGGGCTGCGAGTACAGCGGATTGTGCAGCGTCGACCAGGCGACGGTCGATGCGCTGGCCGCGGTGGTGGTGGTCGTCGTCGTCGTCGTCGTCGTCGTCGCCGGGCCGGGAGCGCGGTTCGGCGGAGCGCTCGACGTACCGGACGTGGTCTTGGCGCTGCTCCCGCTGCTGCACGCGGCGAGGAGCGCAACGACGGCGGTCGCGAGCGCGCTACGACGCATGGTTCCGGCGCCGGAGCCCGACGATGACGAGTCCACCGATCACGACGACTGCGGCGACGATCCCGAGGGCGAGCGAGACCGCGTGGCTCGACGAAGATGACGATGAGCCCGGTACGACCGTCGCGAGTGTCGGTGCCGAGTTGGCGAACACGTAATGGCCGGACCCGACCGTCAGTACGACGTCTCCGTTCGCGGCCGCCGAGTGCGAGATTCCCGCGTCGCCGACGACGTTGTGTCCACCTTCGCTCACGTGCGCGACCGTTGCTGCGTCGAGGTGGACGGTGGCGGTCACGTTCGCAGGGATCGTGACGTCGATGGTCTCGAGTCCGGCCACGGTGCGGGTCCAGGAAAGGAGAACCGGCCCGCGCTCGGTGGTGACCACTCCGGTCGCTTTCGTGATCGCGGTCCTGGGCACGGCAACGTCGATCTGCGCGCCCCCGGGCGCGGTGACGCGGGCGCCGAGCACGTCGTCTTGGAGCACCGCCAGGACGGTCGCGCCCCAACCGTGCGACTCACTGTCGCCGACCTGGCGGGCGTCCCAGCTCTCCCACGTGAAGGTCGCGCCCTCCTTCAGGATTTGCGCGTAGCCGGGGCGGTTCGGGTCGGTGAGATCGGTGACGAGAGCGTCGTCACGGCCGCAGTCGTGCAGTGCGTTCAGCAGCAGGCTGTAGTTGATGACCCCCATCGCCGACTTCAGTCCGACCACGATCGTCGCAACTTTTTGCACGTGCGCAGCGGGAACGATGCCGAACGCGAATGCGAACGCGTTCGCCTGTTGCGACGCGTGCGGGCTCGGGCTTCCGTCGCCGCGCAGGCCGTCGACGAAGATGCCGTCGGGGCGCTCGAGCCGGGTCCGGATCGACGCGGTGAGCGCGGTGGATCGCGTGGTCTCGGCGGTGCTCTCGGTCGCCGGCTTCCCGAGCGCCTTCGCCATCGCGCCGACCAGCCGGAAGTCGTCGACTGCGATGATGTTGAGCGTCGTGCGCGCCGTGGTAGTCATGTCGTACCCGTAGCGCATCTGCGGGGGCCAGTCGACCATCCCGCCCGCGTAGTCGCCGCCCCCGCCGGGAATGTTCGTGACGAGCCCGGTCTTCGGGTCGATAGCGCGGGCGAGGTAGTCGGTGATGTTGCGGGCGACGGGATACTCGAGCGCGAGCTGGTCGCGATCACCGCTCGCCATCCAGTATTTCCAGACCCACGCGACGTAGTCCATCGTGTAGTCGGGGATGTCGCGCTTGCCGTCGCCGTTGGGGTACACGGCGTTGACCCGGCCGTCGGGCCAGTACTTCGTCTGGGATTGCGCAAAGCCGGTCAGCATCTGCGCGGTCACCATCCGGTCGCCGAACGCAGCCATCGCGGCTTGGGAGACATCGTAGGAATCGGTGAGGAAGGGGCCCTTCTCCCGGGTCGGCGTATCGAGGAACTGTTCCTGGGCGTCGTAGAGCGCGGAGTGGCGGGCAAGATTCCAGACCGCGTCGATCGCGGGGTCGGACGTCTGAAACGCGGCCGCGTGCTCGTCGGGGAAATCGGTGTGGCGGGCGGCGATCGTGACGTCGGCCACGGTCAGGGGCTCCGACGCGCCGTCAACCTCCAGATACCGGAACGCGAGATAGCCGAGCGGCCGCAGCTCCTGCGCGCCCGACCGTTCGGTGAAGTCCCAGTGCATGTCGGTGTCCTGGTGACCGACGGTCGTCGATACGTGCCCGTTCGGATCGAGCGCGTCGCCGGTCACGATCTTGACCGCGCGGCCCGCGACGCCGGCGTGCACGGCGACGACGGGAGTCGCCGACGTCACCGCTCCGAAGTCGGCGACGACACCCCCGCCGGTCCTCGGCTTCAGAGTGACGGGTTTCATCGACTCGTAGATGATGTGCGTGCGGGCCGCGACGAGGTGGGTGAACGGCGCCCAGGGATGAGCGCCGAGCACGGCCGCGGGCGACCAGGTGCTGTCGTCGAAGCCGGGTTGGTCCCAGCCGACCGGGTCGAGGCGCTCGTCGACGTGCTCGACGAGGTCACCCTCGTCGTTGCGGGGTCCGTCGGGCACCCACATCGCCGTGTGCGTCCGCCAGGTCGCGTCGGTGGTGATGACATCGGTCGTGCCGTCGGCGTGATCGATGGTGATGTGGGCGATGAAGGCCTCGGGCGAATCGGGTCGGCCCTGGCTTGCGGTCGCCCAGTGCGTCACGAACGCGAACGCGTTCGCGGCGCCCGCCTTGACCAACTTCGTGACGTCGGTGGTCTCGTAGTACTGCTCGTCGGGATACGAGTACGAGGGCCCTTCGGCCGCACGCGTCCCGTTGACCCGCAGCTCGTACTGCTGACCGGCCGACGCGTACACGCGGGCCCGCACGACCGGGCTCACCCCGACGGTCGCCTCCTTGCGGATGAGGGCGAAGTCGTCGACGGGTAGGTCGGTGCCGCCGACCTGGACGACCGTGGGAACCGTTCCGGCCCGCCGGATCCACGACGCGTTCCAGTCGGCGTCGCCGAGCCCCGTGTCGAAAGGTGCGTCGGCCGCGTACGGGCCGAACTGTCCGTCGGCGTCCTCGGTGCGGACCGTCCACCAGTAGCGACGGTCGGCGGCGAGGTGGAGCGCGGTCGCGTGCACGTACGACTGCTGATCGCTCATGATCGTCCCGCTGTCGAACACGACCTTGTGTTTGGCGCTCGACGGCGCGTCACTGACGACGAGCTCGTACCCCTTCTGGGTCGAGGCCCGGTCAGGGCCTTCGACGGTCCAACCGAACGCGGGATCGCCGGTGACGGCGAGGGGCGCGGGATCGTCGTCGACAGTGAGATGGGTGGGCGCGGTGGGCGGTGCACCGGTCGCTGGTTCCTGCATCGCAGAGCCGCCGGTCGCGCCGGCGATCGCGACGACAGCGCCGATCGTCGCCAGATTCCGCATCGCCGCTCGAAAGCGCGCCGCTCGAAGCACACGCGGAGTCTCTCACCCGCGCCTCGCCCGCGTTTAGTGCTGAGCGGCGACCGGTGCGCGCGGCGCCGAGCGCGAGGGGGATGCGATCGCGACCGACACACGCCAGGCGACGGCGCCGGCGAACGCAGCCGCGCACGAGATGTAGACGGCGCGTGCCCACGGGGCGGAGGCGTCGGTGCCGGAATCGAGCCCGTGGAACATCGCGAACGGCCAGCACGCGGACGCGCTCCAGTGGATCGTGCGCCAGGTTCGGTAGCTCATGTGCTTGCGCAGAAGGCTTGTGACGATCAGGGCGCCCAGAAGATCGATGGCGACGACGCCGAGCCCGATCCCGAGCGGTCGGTAGCTGCCCGTGAACGGCACAATCGCGTTGAGGAGGCGTACCGGCGAGACCGAGTCGAAGATGGTCGAGAGGACGTGCGTGGCCAGGAAGATCACCGCGAGCAACGAGATGTTCTTGTGCATCGTCGCAGTGACGAACCGGGGCCAGCGGGGCGCGCTCCAGTGCGTCGACGTGAGGATGCCGAGAGCCACGCTGGCCGTCAGCATGATGACGGCGACGAAGCCGGTGCCGCGAGCGGTGTACCAGAGCGTCTCGTTCGAGAGGAGCGCGCCCATCACGACGCACCCGACATCACGGTCGCCGCTCCATCGGAGGCAGACACCGTCGGCGCGGTGGTGGTGGCGGTGGTCGCCTGGGTCGTCGAGTCGTGTGCTCGACGTGTCCGACGAGGTCGACGTGGACGCGCTCGATGCACTCGAGCCAGTCGCGGCGGCGGCGGCCGAGGTGGTCTTGACCGCCGATGCCACCGTCGTGCCCGACTGCGCCGCGAGACCGGCGAACAGACCGGCGAGCGCGCCCGCCAACGACCAGCGGGTCAACCCTTTGATCCGGCGCAGGCCGGCGATCCGGTCCTGCTTGGTGCGGCTCGGGGGAGGAATTCTGCTTCTGTCTGCGGTGCTCATGCGAAGATCGTCGTCCCGTGCCTTGGGAGGTCGCTGGTCAACGGGTGAGCGCCGGGTTCGGACTAGGTAAGGATTTCGACAATGCCGATTCTCGAGGTGGTGACGAGCAGATGCTGATCGCGATGCGGTACCGCGAGGGCATCGAGAACGGCACGATCACCCTGACGTTCCGGCGCTGGAGACGTCGTCAGGTCGTGGCCGGGAACACGTATCGCACCGCCGCGGGCCGGATCGTCGTCGATGCGATCGACGTGGTCGATCCCGATCGCATCACGAACGCCGACGCCAAGCGGGCCGGTCTCGCGTCGCGGACCGAACTGATGGCCGAGCTGCGCGGGACCCCGGATCTCCCGACGTACCGCGTCCGCCTGCACGCGGCGCCCGGTCCCGATCCGCGTGCTGTGCTCGCGCAGACCGCCGAGCTCTCCGCCGACGACTTCGCCAATCTCCGGCGCCGGCTCGGGCGCCTCGATCGGGCCGGCCCGCGCGGCCCGTGGACCACCGACGTCCTGCAGGTGATTGCGGCCCGGCCCGCGGTGCGAGCCGCTGATCTCGCCGCGAGCTTCGGTCGGGAGACGCAGCCGTTCAAGCTCGACGTCCGCAAGCTGAAGAACCTCGGACTGACGTTGAGCCTCGACGTCGGCTACCGCCTGTCGGCTCGAGGCGAGGCGTACCTGCAGGCTCAGGCGTCGTAGACGAGCTCGATCAGGCGTCGTAGACGAGGATCTCGCCGCTGTAACAGGCGATCCACACCCGGTGGTGGACCGGTTCGTACGCGATCCCGATTGGGTGATCCGGCACCGGGAAGGTCTTCACGATGCTCAGGTCGGACGACTTCAGGATCGAGACCGTGTTCGACAGGTAGTTGACGACGTAGAGCGCCTGACCGTCGGAGGAGATCGCCATGCTGCGCGGCTGTGACCCGGTCGCGGTGCGCGCCACGACCTTGCCCGTCGCGGTGTCGACGGAGACGACGCGGTTGTCGCCGTTCAACGTCACGAAGAGGCGGGTGCCGTCGTTCGAGAGCACCAGATGGCGAGGAGAGTTGCCGACGCCTCGGAAGTAGGTCAGCGCGAAGCTCTGGAGATCGATGCGGGCGACGTCGAACGTTCCCATGACCGCCACGTAGGCGACGTGCTTGGCGCCGTCGATCGCGATGCCGCGCGGGTATGCGCCCAGGTGGATGCGCTGCACCTCGTGCAAGGTGTTGTAATCGAGGATGCTGAGGTCGTAGCTGCACCAGTTGCTGACGAGCACGTACTTGTCGTCGGGCGTGACCGCTACGTATTTCGGGACCATCCCGACCTGGCCGACCTTGTCGATCGCGAGCGTCTTCAGACTCACCCGGTACACATAGCTCGGATTGAGGCCACCGGGCCCGCCGCAGTTGTCGGATCCTTCGGGCCCGAAGTTGTCGCCGTACATCGAGTAGTTCGTCGCGAACATGTACTGGTGCTTGGCGTCGACCGCGGCCTCGACCGGCGCCCCGCGCGACACGCCCGGATGACCGCTGATCCCGAACTGGGCGAGGTCGACGCTGTCGGGGATCGTCTTCACGAGCGATCCGCTCGCGGCGTCGTACACCGTCATCGTGTGCTGGTACATCATGTTCTGCGCGAACACGAGGCCGGTGCCCGTCGCGTCGACCGACTTGGGCGAGATCCGGCCGTTGATCGTCGTGACTTTGGTGAGGGTGAAGTCGTCCGCCGGGTTGTGCGGGCCCGTGGTGGTGGTCGCCGGTGCCGTCGATGCTGTCGTGGTGGACGCGGGCGGCTTCACGGTGGTCGGCGCGACTCCCGGCTTCGCCGTGATTCCGTGGCCGGCCGAACTCTTCGAGCTCGACGAGTCGTGGCGGGCGACGAGTACGACGCCCGCGACCACGAGCGCTACGACGAGCGCGATTCCCGCGCTGATCCGGGTCCGATGCACGCAGAAGAGTATTGCCGTTCACTGCCGGATCGATGTCGCACCCGAACGATGATCAGGTCTCGCGATGGTGCGAACGGTGCTGTTCGCGAGCAGAATGACTCGAACCGCACGAGCACGAGGAGCCGGAGATGGACGTCCGATCGATCATCGATGTCGAGCCCGAGGTCGAGCACAACGGCACGGTTCCGGTCTGGTATCTCGTCCACCCGCGGGAGATGAAGGCGATCACCGACGGCGGCAGCCTCGAGCTCGTCAACGAGTTCGAGGTCGCGAACGGCGGGTACGTCTACCCGCACTCGCACCCCACGCACGAGTTCTATTTCGTGATGTCGGGACGGGGCGTGATGACGATCGACGGTGAGGACCGTGACGTCTCGCCCGGCGATCTCGTCTACATCCCCCCGGACCTGATCCACAGCCTGCGCCCCACCGGCGGCGGCGCGATCCACTGCTTCTGCTTCGCGGTCGCGGTCAAGGACGCGCCCGAGATCGACTACACGTCACACGAATAGCCGCAGTTCCCGGGTGTCAGCCGGGGCAGGGTGTGCCCACGAGCGACTGTGACAGCGTCACTGTCCCTGTCGGGAGATTGCGCAGGAGCGTCCAGCCGTCGTCGGTCGAGTCCGCGCAGCCGCCCGGGCGTACCGACCAGTGACTCGTCGCGCGCACGCGCAGGACGACGGCGTCGGTGCCCGTGACGCGCAGCGTCACCCGGTCGGGCGTCATCGCCTGGAGCGTTGCGGGTCCGTCGACGAGGCCGCCGAAGTCGGTGACCTTCCAGACGCGCCAGTGCGCGTCGTGCCAGACCTCACGCAGGTACGGCGGTGAGCTCTCGATCAGCGCCCGCTCCGCGATCGACGAGTCGTCGAGGCGGGCGTCGGGCAGCGCGATGTACTTCACCCCGTTCGCGTGCAACCACATGTGGTAGTCGGCGGCTGTGAGCGAGTCGGAGTAGAAGAGCGAGTTGTACGCGATGTCGAGCTGGCGCTCCCAGCCGCGGGCCAGCGGGACGTGCGGCGCCACGTAGGCGGCTTCCCAGTGCCGGTACGTCGAAGGGATCTCCACCCGACCGATTGCGCCCGACTGGGAGCCGAGGTAGCTGACGATGGGTTCGTAGTAGGCCGCGCGTGTCGACGGGTCGGCGTGCGCAAACGCGATGCCGTCGACGGCCGGTACCCACTGCCAGATCAACAGCGGGATCGCGAGCGCGAGCAGTACGAGCCGCCGTCGAGGGAGCAACGCGCACGCGAGGAGCGGGCCGGCGACGTACTGCCCGAGCCGGCTCACGTTGCCGCCCAGCGCAGAAGGCACAAGGAACGAACCGACGGCGACGAGCGCGAAACACGCGGCGCCCCAGCGCGCGGCCGGATACCGCCACAGCGCGGCCGCGACGATCGCGCAAAGGCAGAGATCCCAGATGAGCGCCCACGGCTCGTAGGGCTCCGAGCCTGCAGTGGGGAAGAGGATCGCGATGGTCGCGACCGGGAGGAGCGCGGCGGCGACGACGATGAGTGCCTGTGTGCGCTGCGACCGTTGCGATGCGGCCCACGCCAACGCCACGATCGCGAGGAATCCGCCGGCCAACGGGCTCGCGAGCGCGCAGAGGATCGCGCACGCGGCGGAGATGACGACCTTGCGGTGTTGCAGCGCGTAGATCGCGCCGAGCGCGAGCGCCACACCGAACGCGTAGGTGGTGCGGCCGACGATGAGATTGATCACGGTGCCGAGCGCGAACCAGAGGCTTCCGAGCCACGCGACCGAACCGAAGGAGAAACGCAGGATGCGCTCGAACAGGAGCGCCGACGCAATGCCACTGAACGCGCCCAATGCCAACGGGCCGATCGGCGCGCTGATCGCGGGCGCGATGACGCTGTAGCCGAGCAGCGCATGACCGCCGAACCACTGACTGTTCCAAAGCACGAACCCGTCCTGGCGGAAGAGCTCGGCCCGGAAGACCTGGGCGGGAAGGTCGGAACCGCGCCAACCGAGAGTGATCGCAAGCAGCGCGAGGATGCCGGCCACGCCGACGACCGCGGTCATCAAGGGCCAGTCGTCGATCCATCGACCGCGCGCCGGGCGCGTGGAGACGGCGAACATCCCGTTCATCGCCGTGCCCCCGGAGCCCTAGACATTGGGTCGACGGTAGTCGGGATGGTCGCCAAAATGCCCAAGGTTTGCCGACGGGCGACGGGTAGCGTCGATCCCCGTGACGGGACCGATGATCGAGGCACGCGCGCTCACGAAGCGGTTCGGATCGTTCGTCGCGGTCGACGGCATCGAGTTCGAGATCGCGCCGGGCGAGGCATTCGGCTTCTTGGGTCCGAACGGCGCGGGCAAGACCTCGACGATGCGCATGATCGGCTGCGTCTCGCCCCGGACCGGTGGCGAGCTCCGCGTCCTGGGTATGGATCCGGCCGGCCACGGACCCGAGATCCGGGCCCGGATCGGCGTGGTGCCGCAGGAGGACAATCTCGATACCGAGCTCACGGTATGGGACAACCTCATGATTTACGGTCGGTATTTCGACCTCCCCCGGGCCGAGATCCGGGAGCGGGCGACCGAGCTCCTCGAGTTCGTCCAGCTCGCCGACCGGCGTGACTCCCGGGTCGACCCCCTGTCCGGAGGTATGAAGCGCCGGCTCACGATCGCCCGGTCGCTGATCAACCGGCCCGAAGCCCTGCTCCTCGACGAGCCGACCACCGGCCTCGACCCGCAGGCCCGGCACCTGCTCTGGGACCGGCTCTACCAGCTGAAGCGCAGCGGGGTCACGCTCGTGCTGACGACGCACTACATGGACGAGGCCGAGCAGCTCTGCGACCGGCTCGTGATCATGGACAACGCGCGGATCGTCGCCGAGGGATCGCCCCGCCAGCTGATCGCCGACAGCGTCACCCGCGAGGTGATGGAGGTGCGCTTACCGATCGACGCCGACGCAGCCGCGGAGGCGGCTCGGCTGAAGCGCTTCGGTGATCGCATCGAAGCGCTCGCCGATCGCGTGCTCGTCTACACCGACGACGGCGACGCCACGATGAATGCGGCCGTCGCCGACGGGTTCGAGGCCGACGCGATGTTCGTCCGGCGCGCGAGTCTCGAAGACGTCTTTTTGATCCTCACCGGTCGCACGCTCGAGGACTGAGGCCGCGCCGTGTCGACCCCGCCCGTGTTGCGAGTCGTCGAGCGCGAGGCGCTCGTCTACGCGCGGCTGTGGCGCGGTCTGGCGTTCAGCACGTTCGTGCAACCGGCGCTGTATCTCGCGGCGATGGGCATCGGCCTCGGCGGCCTTGTGAAAGCGCACACGGGCTCGGTCGACGGCTTGACCTATCTCGACTTCATCGCCCCGGGGCTGCTCGCCGCGAGCGCGACTCAACTTGCGGCGGGGGAGTCGCTGTGGCCCGTGCTCGGCGGCGCCAAGTGGATGCGCCAGTTCCACGGTGTCGTCGCCACCCCGATCGCGCCCGGGGAGCTCTACGGCGGCTTCGTGCTCTGGACCGCGCTGCGCTCGATGCTCGGCGCGGCCGCGTTCCTGCTCGTGGCCGCGGTCCTCGGCGCGATCCCGTCGGCGTGGGGAATCCTCGCGATTCCTGCCGCCGGACTGTGCGCGGCCGCGTTCTGCGCGGTGCTCGCGGCCTATTCGATCCGGCTCGACTCGGACCTGTCGTTCCCGATGATCATGCGCCTCGCGATCCTGCCGCTCTTCTTGTTCTCCGGAACGTTCTTCCCGATCAACCAGTTGCCGAGCGGGCTACGACCGCTGGCCGCGCTCTCGCCTTTGTGGCACGGCGTCCAGCTCGCCCGCGCCGCGACGACCGGCAACTTCGATGCCGGCGCGATCGCGGTGCACATCGCGGTGCTTGTCGGCATCATCGTGGTCGGCGCCTACTTCGGCGTGCGCAACTTCGCGTGGCGGTTGAGCTCGTGACGTCGCCTGCTTCTCCCACCCCGGTTTCTCCCGCGGCCGCTTCTGCACCGCCGACCCGGCCGACATCCGTGCTCGCGCTGCCGTTTCTCCGTTGGCGGCGCCGGCCGTGGCGCATGGTGGAGCGCAACGTCCTCGCGTACCGGCGCATCTGGTACATCTTCTTGAGCGGATTCCTCGAGCCGTTGCTGTTCCTTTTGTCGATCGGCATCGGAGTGGGCAAGCTCGTCGGCGACCTGAGCGTCGGCGGGCACGTCATCCCGTACCGCGCTTTCGTCGCGCCCGGGTTGCTCGCGATCGCGGCCATGACCGGCTCACTGCTCGACACGACCTTCAACTTCTTCGTGAAGATGAAGTACTCGCACACGTACGACGCGATATTGGCATCGCCACTGTCGCCGCGTGATGTCGCCATCGGCGAGATCACCTGGGCGCTGATCCGAGGCGCCACCTATTCGGGCGCGTTCCTGTTGACGATGCTCGCGTTCGGCGACCTCCATTCCGCGTGGGCGATCGTCGCCCTGCCCGGTGCCATCTTGATCGGCTTCGGGTTCGCGGGGGCCGGTCTCGCCGCGACCACGTACATGCGGTCGTTCGTCGACTTCGACTACGTCAACATGGCGATGATCCCGCTGTTCTTGTTCTCGGCGACCTTCTTCCCGCTGTCGCGCTATCCGTCCGGGCTCCAAGCCGTGATCCGGTGCACGCCTCTGTACCAGGGCGTCGTCCTGGAGCGTTCGCTCGTGATCGGCGACATCCAGTGGACGCTGTTGCTCCACGCCGCGTATCTCGTGGCCATGGGCCTGATCGGGCTGCGCATCGCGTCCCGGCGCCTCGGGCTGTTGTTGCAGCCGTAGCTCGCCTACCTTCGCGGTCGTGATCCGCAGGCTGTTCAAGAATCTCGGTGTCCTCGATCCGTCGGCCGCACCGGACGAGTCCGCGCAGCTCGAGCGCGACGGCTACGCGCACCTGCGCGGTGTGCTCGACGCCTCCGAGGTCGCCCAGCTCCGACGCGAGATCGACGAGGTGTTCGCAACCGTTCCGCCCGAGCGGTTGCGTGACGACAAGGTCCAGTTCCGGTACGAGATGTTCAACCGGAGCGCGGCCTGTCAGTCGGTCCTGACGAAGCCCGCGATCCTGCGCGTCATCGAGCCGCTGCTCGGCGACGACTGTCATGTGATCGCCAACACCGCGTGGCGGAATCCGGAGGCGTTCGAGGGTGGCCCGTGGCACTGCGACGCGGGTCCGCACGTGCCCCGCCCGGAAGGCATCGAGTGGGACGACCGCATCCCGTATCCGGTGTTCGCGGTCGCCGCGCACGTCTATCTCGACCCGTGTTCGCGTGCCGACGGGCCGACCGCGGTCGTGCCCGGGAGTCACCGATCGGGGCGACTCGCGCCGTTCGACCAGATGACGGCCGAGGACCTCACGTACGACGGCCGTCCGCCGGCGTTGTTCGAAGTCGACGCGGGCGACGTAGTGCTGTTCGCCTCCGACGCCTGGCACCGCGGTTTTCCGGCCGGTCCCGGAGGCCGCGGTCGGTACTTCCTGCAGGTTCACTTCGGCCGGCGCGACATCGCCCAACGGGTGCGACCCACGGCCGAGGCGAACCATGTGTCGCCCGAAGCGGTGGCGCGTGCGACGACCGAGCGCGAGCGCAGCGTGATCGGGCTGCACGACCCGTTCTTCTACGACGCCTGAACCTCGAGGGGCAGGCGTCGTCGGTGCCGCTCGCTCAGATGTCGAGTGGGCGGTCGTCGTTGTCGTTGATGCCGAGCACCTCGAGCGTGCGCCCGAGTCCGAGGAAGACCGCGCAGCACAAGGTGAGGTCGAGGATCTCGTCGTCGCCGAACTGCGCGCGCAGACGGCTGAAGAGGTCGTCGTCGATGGCGCGATGATCGGTGGCGAACCGTTCCGCGTACTCGATGGCGAGGCGCTGACGGTCGGTGTAACCCGGCCACGTCCGCCATTCGTCGAGATGCTGGTAGACGGCTTCGGCGAGCCCGGCTTCGACAACCGACGGCGCGCGGAACGTGGAGCACGCTGTGCACGCGTTCAGCTCGGCGATCCGCATGCGCGCGACTTCGCGCTCGGCGGCAGGGAGGTTCGAACGTCGGTACGCGGTGGTGATCATGCGCCGCACCATCCCGGCCATTTCCGGGCGCAGGGTCCAGACCATCGCGTTGTCGCCGCCCGGACCCTTGGGGATGTCGATGCGGGCCGACAGGGCACGATCTCCGGGTTTGTGAAATCGTGCTCGTCGACGTGCAGATCGTGCAGGATCACGATCCGCACGATAGACGGACGACGAGGACGGGTGTCCCGAACCGCACGATGTTCCGCTTGGACGAGGCGTACAACATCGAAAAGGCGTCGCTCCACAGAGTTTGGGGCCCGATCTACAAGTTCGAGCAGTAAACGCGCGCGGGGGATCCACCGCGGCTCTGACTCGGATGTCTAGGTTTTGCGATCATGAGGCACTACAAGGTGGAACGCGATATCTGCCCGGTCTGCCGCTGTCCCGCCGACGTGATGTTGATGCGGCGCCGCAACGGACTCGGTGTCGCGGTGACACAGATCCCGCAGAACGTGCAGTGCTCGAATCCTCGCTGCACGAACGCGTCCGCTGAATCGCAGCGCGTCTTCAGCTAGGTCGCGAGTTCCGGTCTCGGTGCGACCGGGAGCTTGTGGTCGAGCCACATGAACAGCGCGCCGACGCCGACGAGTAGCACGTTGAGTCCCACGCCGTTGCGGAGGACGTCGACGTACCCGTGCTTGGTGACGTCGACGAAGGGATACGGGTACCACTTCGACGCGGCACCGTGGATCAGCGTGTACACGACGTAGGCGGCCGGCCACACGAGGGACACGACCAGTGTGTTCTCGGTGATGCGTGGGCGAGGCCCGAAGAGCAGCCAGCCGATGACTGCCATCATCGGCGCGACGTAGTGGACGAGCGCGTTCGTCACCGCCGACGCGCCGTGGAGATCGACGACACCGCGCAACAGGGTGCTGTAGACGACTCCGGTGACGGTGATCCCGAACAGCGCTTCGATGCGAAGCACACGCCACAGTCGCCCGTCGTGATCGGGATGCCATGCGAGTGTGGCCGCGGTGAACCCGACGAGCAGGTTCGACTCGACCGTGAAGTAGCTGACGTACCGCAGCACTCTCGTCGCGATCGAAGGCAGCGCCCCGTTCGGAAGCACGAGCACGTTGACGCCCTGCATGATCAGCACCAGCTGCCAGATGAGTCCGACGGCCACGACTGCGAATGTCACCGCGTGCCAGACCGTCGCCAACCGTCGGTTACCGACGAGCCCCATCCGGTCAGCGTACTGACGGCCCGACGTCACGCGGGCGAGTCTCAGCCGCGATCGTCGTCGCGCCCGCCGAGCAGGGTCAAGGTCATCGCGGTCCAGGAGGCGAGGGCGCGGTCGTCGTCGATGTCGAGCGGGGGAGAGCCGAAGGTCCAGGCGGTGCGGCGCAGCGCGACGAGCGGACCGAGAACGAGGAGGGAGATCGCCTCCGCGTCCACCTCGGGAGCGAGCGCGACGATGAGGTTTGCGGCGGTGCGATAGCTGAGGTCGACGATGTCGTGCTTGACGTCGAGGGTGAGCTCGACCATGCGCTCACCGTCGTGCTCGAGGACACGGGTGAGATCCTTCATGCGATCCATCTCGTCGAGGAACCAGCGTCCGAGACCGGCGACGAGCGGCGGCAGCGACGCGCGGTCCGAACCAACGGCGCGCGTGAAAGAGATCGCGTCGATCTGCTCGGCTCCGGCGGCGGCGCTGTCGAGATGGGATCGCACCGCGGCCTCGAGCAGCGCCTGCTTACTGGCGAAGTGCTTGTAGAGGGCGCCCCGGCGGGGTTGGAGCCCGGCCCCCGCCTCGATGTCTCCGACAGCCGTGGCCCGAAAGCCCCGTTCCGCGAACTGGCGCATCCCCTCCTCGAGCAGCCGCTGGCGCGTCGGTGTGCGGGAAGCCACAATAGAGATGGTAATCCACCGATTACCTATCGTCGGGCACGAGAAGGAGCGGCGAATGCCGACCGAGCTCAGACATGTCGATCCGCCCGCCGCGCGTGGCGCGTTCGCCCGCGCCTACGCCGCCGTCGCCGCGACGCGCGTTGCCAGGTTCATCTCCCGGCACGTCAACTGGAAGCTCGATCGGTTCCTCTTGCGCGCGACCGGCGGACGATTCGCAACCACGCTCGTGTTCCCGACCGCGCTGCTCGAGACCCGCGGCGCGAAGACCGGCAAGCCCCGCCGCAACGCGGCGATCTACTTCCACGACGGGGACCGGGTGACCATCGTGGCGTCGAACGCGGGCGCGCCTCGCCACCCGGCCTGGTTCCACAACCTGCGTGCGCATCCCGACGTCGTGTTCGGCGGCGTCCCCATGCGCGCGACCGAGGTCATCGACGACGGGGAGCGTGCGCGCCTGTCAGCCCTTGCCGATCGCGTGTTCCCCGCGTTCGCGAACTATCGACGAGACGCCGCCAAGGTGCATCGAACGATCCCGATAGTGCAGCTCGTACAGCGGTCGGATTGACGATCAGGAACGACTGTGTGGTCGGGGCCGGCTTGTCGTTCCCGTCCGTCGTTCGGTCCGGTGTTGCACCACCCGAGAATCAACCGGTGGACGTGCGCCGCGGATTCTGGCGTCGTGCATGTGTTGTTGGCGGTGGTGGTGCCAGCAGTAGAGCCGCAGGTTGTCGAGGTTGGTGGGTCCGCCGTGGGCCCAGTGGTCGAGGTGGTGGGCTT
>JBEPUZ010000010.1:0-40198 GCA_041691275.1 Actinomycetota bacterium
GTGACGGTGTGTGCGGGGATCGGTCACAGCGGGATGTTGCGCGATGTCGGGGTCGACGGTTGGGATCACGTCTTCAACGTCAACACCCGAGGTCCGTGGCTCGTCATGCGGGCCGCGGCGAACGCGATGATCGACGCACAGACCGGTGGATCGATCGTCGCCGTCACAAGCGTGAGTGCGCGACTGGTCGATCGCAACATGGGCGTCTACTGCGCGTCGAAAGCTGCGCTCAACATGATCGTCGAGGTCGCCGCGTCCGAGTGGGGACGGAACGGGATCCGGGTGAACGGAGTCGCACCCGGAGTCACGAACACTCGCATGCTCGGCAACGCACCGCACGACTCGGGATGGCTCGCCGGAGTCGCCGAACGCACCGCGCTCGGGCGCATCGGGGAGGGCACCGACATCGCCGCCGCCATCGAAGCCATGCACAGCCTCGACTGGGTGACCGGTCACATCCTGGAGTGCGACGGCGGACTGTCGAATCACAGCCCGATCGACTCGTGGGGCGCGATGCTCCGACGCAGTGGGAAAAGCCGATGACGACGAAGCCCGAAGTCACCGATCCGAACTGGTGGCGCCAGGCCGCGGTGTATCAGATCTATCCGAGGAGCTTCGCCGACGACAACGGTGACGGTGTCGGCGACCTGAACGGCATCATGTCCCGCGTCGAGTATCTCGCCCGGCTCGGTATCGACGCGGTGTGGCTGAGCCCGTTTTACCCGTCGGCCCTCGTCGACGGCGGCTACGACGTCGACGACTACCGAGACGTCGATCCGTCGATCGGGACGCTCGAGCAATTCGACGCGCTCGTCGCCGCGCTGCACGAGCGCGCGATCAAGGTCATCGTCGACATCGTCCCGAATCACAGCTCGAACCGCCACGCGTGGTTCCGCGACGCGCTGGCGGCCCGGCCCGGTTCCGCGGCGCGCGACCGTTACATATTCCGCGACGGCACCGGTCCGAACGGCGACGAACCTCCCGCCGACTGGCAGTCGTTCTTCGGCGGGCCCGCCTGGACGCGCGTGCCGGACGGGCAGTGGTACCTGCATCTGTTCACCAGGGAGCAACCCGACTGGAACTGGGACAACCCCGAGGTCCGCGACGACTTCCTCCGCACGGTGAGGTTCTGGGGCGACCGTGGGGTCGACGGCTTCCGCGTCGACGTCGCCCATCTCCTGACAAAAGATCTTCCGGCGGAGCTGCCCAGCTGGGCCGACCTCATGGCGGGCCTCGCACCCGACCACACGACGTGGCCGCGTGGACAACACCCGATCTGGGACCGCGACGACGTCGACGAGATCTATCGAGAGTGGCGCACGGTGTTCGACACGTATTCGCCGCCGCTGACCGCGGTCGCAGAGGCGTGGGTCGCGCCGGATCGGCGCGTTCGCTACGCGAGTAGTACCGGGCTCGGGCAGGCGTTCAACTTCGATCTGCTCGAGGCGGCCTGGGATCCATCGCGGTTCCGGCGCATCATCCGAGACAATCTCACCCTCGCGCACGACAGCGGTGCGTCGAGTACCTGGGTCTTCTCGAATCACGACGTGGTGCGGCACGCAACCCGCTTCGCCCTCCCCGCCGGAACGACCGCGGCCGCATGGATGCTCGCCGGCTCCGACCCGAGCGTCGAGAACCGCGGGCTCGGTCTGCGTCGGGCCCGCGCCGCCACGCTGCTGGCGCTCGCCCTCCCCGGAAGCATGTACCTGTACCAGGGCGAGGAGTTGGGTCTTCCCGAGGTCTCCGACATTCCCGACACCGACAAGCAGGATCCCGCGTTCTTCCGCGACCCGGGCGCGACTGCAGGGCGCGACGGGTGCCGGGTTCCGCTGCCGTGGACGGCGACCGGGCCGTCGTTCGGGTTCGGCCCGGGTGCGCCGCACCTCCCGCAACCGGAGTGGTTCCGTGCGTACGCGGTCGAGGTCGAGGCGGCCGATACCGACTCGACGCTGTCGTTCTACCGCCGCGCGCTCGATCTCCGTCGAGAATTACAGACCGACGAGGCGTTGGAATGGTTGGAGTACGTCGATCCGGTGCTGGCCTTCCGGCGACCGGGTGATTGGGTGTCGATCACGAATTTCGGCTCGTCATCGGTGCCGCTGCCAACCGGACGGGTGCTCGTCTCCAGCAGTCGGTCGGGAACGCAATCGTTGCCGCCGGACACGTTGCTGGCGGATACGACCGTCTGGCTGCAGATCGACGCGATCGACGCCGGAGCCTGATCTCGAAACGGCTACGAGCGCCGGAAAAGTCGCCGCTTCGGGCGCTCGGGCTCGGGCTCGTCGGACGGGTCGACCTCGTCGGGAAGACCGAGCTCGTCGAGGTCGAGATAGATCGCCCGCACGAGCGCGCGCCGGCGGAGGAACGCGGTCTCGTAGTCGACGAGGCCGTTCAGCACCACGCCGACGGCCACGCCCCGTTCGGGTTCGGCAAACGCGAAGGATGTACCGACGTTGCCGGAGTGGCCGAACGACGCCGGACTGCAGACCTCACCGAACGCGTGCTGATCGAGCGAGGTCATGAAGCCCAACCCGTACGGGCACTCCCGGTCGAGGACGACGTCGAACACGGGCGCGCGGACCGTCTGGGTGAATGCCGCGAGTGTCGCCGCCGACGGGAGCGCGTCGTCGTTGTCGCCGCCGAGCCGACCCAGGATCGCCGAATAGAACGTCGCGAGATCGCGTGCGTTCGCATAGCCGCCGTGCGCCGGGTTCACCTCCGTGCAGACCCGCTCGCTCCGTTCGAACAACATCGGAAACGTTCCCCGCTTACGGAGGTCGCGGTTGACACCGATCATCGGCAACGCGGCGACGTACTCATCGTGCGTCATGCCGATGTAGGTGTCGGTGAGCCCGAGAGGATCGAGCACCTGCCGTCGTAGGTACTCGCGCAACGGCTCGCCGGTACGCGCCTCGACGAGCCAGCCGATGATCTGCCAACCCGCGTACTCGCTGTAGCCGGCATCGCGACCGAGCTGCCAGCCCAGCGGCCTCGAGACCCGACCGACGATCTCGCGGCGCTTCGACGGCGGCGCGATGTCCATCGTGATGCCCATCAACGTGTGCAGCCCGGCGGTGTGCGTCATCACGTGGCGGAGGGTGGCGCCGCCCTCGAGGGCCCGCATGTCCGGCAGGGTTTCGCTCAGAGGTTCGTCGAGCGTGACGACGCCGGCCTCGACGAGCTGGGCGACCACCACCGCGAGGATCGGTTTGATGGTGCAGTACACGCGGAAGATGTGCTCGGGCACGAGCGGCGCGCCGAGCCCGTTGTCGCCGACGGCAAGATCGAGGACTCGTGCGCCGTCGACATCGACCACGACCTGCGCGCCGCGGGTGAAGCCACCGTCTTCGAGCTCGTACTCGAGTCGTTCGCGGGTGCGGGTGAAGTCACTCACGGGCTCGGCGCCTCCGCGGCGAGGCGATCGAGCGCCGCGATCCAGTTCTCGTCGGCCCAGAGCTCGCCCAGGGTGGCGAGCGCGAAGGCGTGCCGCCCGGTTGCCAGATCGGCGGCCCGGAACGCGGGCTCCTCGAGCAGACCCCCCAACATCGCGAGCGGTCCGAGGTCACCCTCGATCGTGCCACCCGCGAGGAGGTCGAGCATCGCCTGCTCACCCGACCGGACCAGCGGTATCGCCCGGTACTCGACCTCGATGCGCACGTCGGCTTCGTCGAGCTCGCCGAATCCGTCGTCGACGGGCCGGCCGCTGTCGAACTTGAACCAGTGGTGCACCACTCCGAAGGGCCCGCGCCGAAACGTGTAGGCGACGACCAGTGCCGCATCGGCGACGACGGGAAGGGCGTCGAACTCCGGTCGGCCGAGCAGGTCGGCCGGCGCGGGCGGCCCCGTGTACGGGCCGTCTTGCAACTGGGTGACGACGGTCGCGGCCCGCATCGCCTCGTCGCCGTCGAGCTCGCGGCGCCACACGCGTTCGGCGTCGGAGCGCGAGAACCTCAGCTCGAGGTCGGCACCATCGATGTCGCCCGGCGCGAACAGTGTCACGTTGCCGCCGGCGACGATCAGGCCGAAGCGTGTCCCGTCGGCATCGAACTGGATACGGCAGTTCGAGTCGTGTGCCAACGTGACCGCGGCGGTCACCCGGAGCATCTCTTCGAACCACTCCGACGAGAAGGTGGAAGGCATACGACAAATTACGCCGCGCGCGGTGGGCGCCGCCGCCACGACGGAGCCATGGCACAGCCCTGAGAGCATGCCGTCATGGCGACGTGGCCGCGAGTCGGAAGAACAGTCGCAATCGTCGCACGGGCGCGCCGCCGGAAGATCTCGTAGCGGCGCCGGGCGATGGCTTTTTCGCCTGGATGCTCGCCACCGGGATCGCCTCACTCACCCGCCGTATCTGCCGTCGTCACCGCTCCTTGTTCGCAGCGCGCTCAGGAATTTGTTCGAATGGCCTTGCCTTCGAGCGCGCGCGAAGACTTAGTGTCGTGCGGTGACGCCGACCTCTCCGCTCGCGACGCGCGCATGAGTGACGTCTCCGGCATCCGCGTGCTCGTCTCCGGCGGTACGAGCGGCCTCGGATACGCGATGGCCGCCGAGTTGGTTGCGGGTGGCGCGCACGTGGTCTTGACCGGACGCGACGCGGCGCGAACAACCGCGGTCGCGACGGAGATCGCACGTTCGAAACCCGGACGCGCCGTCGGGGTGGCCATGGACGTCCGCGACGTACAGTCGGTCGCGAACGGCGTCGCGGCCGCGTTCGACCACATCGGTGGAATCGACGTGCTCGTGAACAACGCGGGCATCGGGATGCAGACCGTGAATCGCCGGTTCATGACCGACCCGCAGCCGTTCTGGGTCGTGGATCCCGACCGCTTCCGCGATCTGTTCGCAACCAACGTGACCGGGTACTTCCTGCTCGCTCGCGCCGTAGCGCCGACGATGGCCCAAGCCGGCAAGGGCAAGATCGTCAACGTCTCGGTCAGCGAGACAACGACGCGCCGTGCGGGCTTCACCCCGTACGGTCCGTCCCGCGCCGCGACCGATGCGCTGTCGCACGTGATGGCGGCCGACCTCGCCGGCAGCGGCGTCACGGTCAACCTGCTCGCCCCGGGCGGTGCAACGGCGACGGGCATGATCCCGGACGAGACCGGTGACGACGTCCGCGCCGGACTGCTCGACCCGGCGATCATAGGACCACCGATCCGGTGGTTGACGTCGGCCGACTCCGACGGCTTCACCGACTGGCGCATCCTCGCCACCGACTTCGCCGAGGGCATCCGTCCGACCCCATAGTCCTAGGGACTTCAGAAACCGCACGTCAGAACAGGACCGACGCAACAGGAGGCAGGCAGCATGCCGGAAGAGTTTGAAGGAGACCTCGCGGGCGCGGTGTTCTGGGGCGCCAACCTCCGCGGCGCCCAGTTCCGCGACGTCGACCTCACCGACGCGACGATCAGTCACGCGTGGCTCGTCAACGTCGACATCGACGCGCTGGTCGACCGGGTCGTCATCAACGGCGTCGACGTGACCGCGTACGTGAACGAGCGCGACCCGTGGTACCCGCTGCGGACGCTGCTCCGCCCGTCGAACCCGGAGGACATGCGCGCAACGTGGGTGGCGCTCGAAGCCGAGTGGGCGAAGACGATCACCCGCGCGCAGGCGCTGCCCGAATCGGCACGACACGAGTCGGTCGACGACGAGTGGTCCTTCGTCCAGACCGTGCGCCATCTGGTCTTCGCGGTCGACAAGTGGTTCACCTCACCGATCGTGGACGAAGGCTTCGACCCGATCGGCTTGCCGAACACCGGGTCCGTCGGCTTTCCGTGGCCGGGCCTCGACTACGACCTGACGCCGTCGTGCGCGGAAGCGCTCGCGGTGTACGCCGACCGCTCGGATCGCGTCCGCACCTATCTCGGCTCCGTGACCGCGGCCGACTTCGAGCGACCGATCGACGTGCTCGAGAACGGGACCAATCCTCTCGAAGAGTGCCTCTACACGGTCTTCGAGGAGCAGTTCTGGCACAACCGCTACGCGCAGCGCGACCTCGCTCAGATGGAAGCGGCGATGCGCTGATCCATGATCTTCGAGAGTCGGTCGAGCTCCGGGCGGGGATCGCCTTGTGATCGGTCCACTCGGAGCAGTCCGACGACGTTCCCGCGAACCCACACGAGACGCTCGCTTCGAGCTCGTCGGATCTCGGCGTCATCGCCGAGCTGCTGGGATACCAGCCCGTCGAGGGCTCCGCCCGGCCTCAACTCCTCGACTTGGGCACCGACTACGCCTTCTGGCCCATCCGCGCGTTCGGCCCGACGACGGCCGCGACGGCTACGTCCACGGTCGGGACGAGCACGACGAGCCCCAATGTCTCGTCGTCGACGTCGGTCCGGATGCGCGAACGCGGCGTTGACGGCCGGACGGACGTGCACGATGGTCGTCATGGCGCACGCGGTCAGCAATTACGCATCGAAGGGCCCGCTGCAGGTGAACAGCAACGGTGGCAACCCCACAGTTGGGCTCACCGCGTCGATCACCTGACCAACTCGTGTGAAAATCCTCTGTTGGTCCCCGGCGGACGAGCAACACTCGGGGCGATGTCTCCGAGGATGCACGACGACGAGGTCGAGACCGATGTCGGGCTCGTGCGTCGACTGCTCGAGTCGCAGCACCCGGAGTGGGCTCATCTTCGCATTGAGCCGGTCCAGTCCGCCGGAACCGACAACGCGATGTACCACCTCGGCGCCGAGCTCGCGATTCGCCTGCCGCGGATCCACTGGGCGATCAACAGCATCGCCAAAGAACGGACCTGGCTTCCCATCCTCGCGCCCGCGCTCCCTCTCGCAATACCGGTGCCCGTCGCCGCGGGTGAACCCGAAGCGATCTTCCCGTACCCGTGGAGCGTCGTGCGATGGGTCGCGGGCGAGATGGCGACGCTCGACCGGTTGGAGGATCCTGTACAAGCGGCACTCGATCTCGCCGCATTCGTACGCGCCCTTCAATCAGTCGACCCCGCCGGTGGGCCGACGATTCACCGCGGGAGCCCGGTCCGTCTACAAGACGGCGGCGTACGCCACGGCGTCGCCGGCCTACAGGGCGAGGTCGACGGCGACGCCGTACTCGAAGCGTGGAACCGTGCACTGGCGGCGCCCGACTATGACGGCCCATCGCGTTGGTTCCACGGCGACCTCGCGTATCTGAATCTGCTCGCGCAGGGCGGCAGGCTGTCCGGAGTCATCGACTGGGGAACCTGCGGTGTCGGCGACCCTGCAATCGAGACCACCATTGCCTGGAGTCTGTTCCCTCCCGACGGCCGCGATGCCTACCGAGATGCACTCGGGATCGACGATGCCACCTGGGAGCGCGGAAAGGGTTGGGTGCTCACCGGCGTCTTCGGCATCCCGTACTACCGCGGCACCAACCCGGTCCTCGTTGCCGACAAGATCAGGGCCATCGAAGCTGTCCTGGCCGACATGAGCTGAAGTTCCGGTCGGACGGCACGCGCAGTGTTGAATTGAAGGAACCGAAGACGAGGAGCGCCCGCATGATCGACGACCAGACAGCCACCATCGCGGAGATGTGGCGTTATCCGGTGAAGTCCATGCGGGGTGAACGGATCGAGATCTCCGACGTCGGCGACGCGGGCTTCACCGGCGACCGGGCGTACGCCGTCATCGACCCCGCGACGGGAAAGGTCGGGAGCGCGAAGCACCCTCGGCTATGGGGTGCGCTACTGCAGTGCGAAGCCCGCTATCTCGCCGCGCCCCGCGCCGGCGAGCAACTTCCGCCGGTGGCGATACGCCTCCCCAACGGCGACGAGACCGGAAGCGAAGACCCCGAGATCGACCGACGCCTCTCTGCGCTGTTCGGTCGACCGGTGCAGTTGACGACGGTCGCGCCGGAGGGAAACGGCTACCTCGCCGTCTGGCCGGAGATGGACGGCATCGTGCCGGACGACTTCCGGGAACAGAGCGCCGTCGACGGGGCCGAGGCGGAAGCC
Organism: Actinomycetota bacterium; assembly: GCA_041691275.1. Taxonomy (GTDB): domain Bacteria; phylum Actinomycetota; class Acidimicrobiia; order IMCC26256; family PALSA-610; genus PALSA-610. The sequence goes on from JBEPUZ010000010.1 coordinate 7,952, forward strand.
GAAGGCACGCTCACCGGTCTGTCGCTCGCAATTGCCGCGCCCGCCGGCACCTTCTTCGATGTCTCGGCGTTACACGTGCTCACGTCGGCGACCCTCGAGCGTCTTGGCGAACTGGAACCGGCCAGTCGTTTCGCGGTCGAGCGGTACCGGCCTAATATCGTCATCGATGCCGCCATCGATCCGTTCTCGGAGAATCGCTGGAGCGGTGCGAGCATCCGATTCGGCGACGCGCTGACAGCGTCGTTTTTGATCCCGACGATGCGTTGCATCATGACCACGCTCGCCCAAGGCGATCTGCCGCGGGACAACGCGGTACTCCGCACCGTCGCGAGTCACAACCGAATCGAGATCCCCGGCCTCGGCACCTGGGCGTGCGTCGGCGCCTACGCCACCGTCACGACACCCGGCGCGGTGCGACTCGGCAACGACGTCGCGCTCGACCAACCTTCTTGACGCGCTCGACGGCGTTCGCGCGCGCTCCCGTGAGAGTCACACCGTGGCATTCACCATGATCCGGCGACTTGTCTCGTTGCCGCGTTGAGCCGGTTCCAGACGTTGATGTTCGCGATTGCGAGGATCAAGGCCGCCAGTTGCTTCTCGTCGTAGTGCTTTGCGGCATCGTCGTAGATCGCATCCGGCACCGGATCCGGCCGGTCGCTGAGTCGCGTGACGGCTTCGGTCAGGGCGAGCGCAGCACGTTCGGCGTCGGTGAAGTACGGCGCCTCACGCCACGCGGCCAGCGTGAAGAGCCGCTCGTCGGTTTCACCGGCCTTCTTGGCCGCACGGGAGTGGCCGTCGAGGCATACGCTGCAGCCATTGATCTGACTCGCCCGCAAGTGGACGAGTTCCAGCGTCTGCTCCGGGACGCCACCGTTCCCCACAGCCTTGCCGAGCGCCTGAAGCGCGTCCATGGCGTCGGGTACGGCGAATGCCGGGTGGCTCATTCGGGGTTGCATCATGTCTCCTTGTCGCGTCACGGTGGTTTCTCCGGTCAGCGCCATGACGGATCGCCGCGAGAGAATGTGACCGATCGACGAACCGTTTCCGGAGGGTAATCACGGCCGTGACCGACCGATCCGAACCGCTGCTACATCTGATCGGCGCGGCGCAGTGGCGAGTCGCGCTCGACGCGGGGGCGGTGGTTGATGCGTCGCTGGTCACGAACGGGTTCGTCCACCTCTGCCTTCCCGAACAGGTCGCGCGCTCGGCCGAGCGATTCTTCCCCGCCCGCGAGGATCTGCTCCTCCTTGTCATCGACCCAGCCCGCCTACGCGACGAGGTCGGCTTCGAGCCGGGACCGCCCGATTCGATGCACATCCCACGTCTCTTCGGGCCGTTGCCGGTCAGTGCCGTCACCAGCGTCTTGCCCTACCGACCCAGACCGGAGGGTGCGTTCGTCGCGCCGGTCGAGATCCCATCGATCGACGACGTATTCGCGCGGGCGACGGCCTTCGAACGCAGCGTCGGCGAACGTCGTGCTGCGGTCGTGATGCCGGTCGAGGGTGGCGTCGCGTGCCTCGACCCGCGCGTGCCCGCTTCATGGGAACACAACTCGTTGTGGATCACGGGCGTCCCGGACACTGCGACCATCGTGGCCGAATCCGATCGGGTGCTCGCCGGTCTCCCCCACCGCCGGATCGTAACGTTCCGGCCGCCGCCGACCGATCTCGGATGGGATGTCGAGGAGCTGCGCGTGCAGGTGTTGGACCAAGCCGCGCCCGATCCGCAGGTGCCGCGGGGACGCGTGGTCTCGGTCACCCAGGAGGTGATGGCCGGCTTGTGGACGACGACCTGGCAACGGGACTACCCGGGTATCGATGACGAAGAACTCGGCGATCTCGTGCGGCGCGAGTCGTTCGCAAACGCGCACGTGCGCGTCGTCGACCTTGCGGTACTCGGTGACGACGGCGTCCCGGTTGCGGGTACGCAACTGCGAATCGACGGTGCGACGGCGGCGGTCGAGGCGGTGATGACGGCACCACACGCGCGGAAGCAGGGGCATGGTCGGGCCCTTGTCGGCGACGCGATCAGGCGGGCGCGCGCCGCGGGGTGCGACGCGATCTGGCTCCTGTGCCGAGCCGACGATTGGCCACGGCACTGGTACGAGAGGATGGGCTTCGTCGATGTCGGCCGCCGCTGGGAAGCAGTTCGACCGTGAGAAACACTCGGGATCGTCGTCCTGGTTGCCCGCTCCGGCGCGCGACTGTGTGAGCGGAGCGGAATACTGTCGGATGGTGCCTCCGGAAGATCACGCCGAGGCGGCCCGAGCGGTCTACGACGCATCGGCCGACCGCTACGTCGAGTTCGTGGGCACTGAGATCAGTCCTGCAACCGAGGCGCCGGTCGACCGTGCAATGCTCGGCGCGTTCGTCGACCTCGTCAAAGAAGGAACTTCCTTGCGCGTCGCCGACGTCGGATGCGGCACCGGCCGGGCGGCAGCCTTCCTGGCGAGACATGGCCTCGACGTCGTCGGGCTGGACGTGTCGCCCGCGATGCTCGATGCGGCCCGGATCGCCCATCCGGGCATCAGATTCGAAGAAGGGCGCCTCGCCGACCTCCCTCTCGAGGACGCAACGCTCGCCGGCGTCGTGTGTTGGTACTCGATCATCCACACGCCGCCCGAGCGTCTTGGGGATGTCTTCACCGAGCTCAATCGGGTCCTCGAGCCCGGCGGCCCCCTCTTGTTGGGTTTCCAAGCCGGGAGTGGTGAACCGATCGTACGGATCGAAGCGCACGGGACGGCCTTCTCACTCACCAGCTTTCGGCACAACCCCGCCGATGTGACCAGCAGGCTTGCCCACGCCGGCCTCGAGGTCCGCGCTACCGCGCTCCGGGAGCCCGAGTTGGACCACGAAACGACACCGCAGTCGTTCGTGATTGCCGTCAGCCGCTCGTTGTAGCCGGTCAGGCATGGCCGTCACGGGTGAGGCTCTCGGTCATCCCGCCTGCGCAACCCGTACGCGCTGCGATAATGCCTCACATGGCAACGACTCGACGAGCCGACATGTTCACCACGGACGGTAAGCCGTCGGACGACGACCTACGCGAAGGCGGGCCGAGGTTGGGCGACGAGCGCATCACGCTGGTCGAAGCTCTGCGCTGCCAACGCCTCACGTTGGAGATGAAATGCGCGGACCTGGATGCGGAGGCCATGGCGCGGCGTTCCGTCGAGCCGTCGACCATGTCGCTCCTGGGGTTGGTACGACACCTGGCCGAGACGGAACGTGCGACGTTCCGCGTGCTGATGGCGGGACAGGAAGTACCGCGGCTGTTCTGTTCCGCCACGAACCGCGACGGCGATTTCGACGACGCGGTTGGCGACCCTGCGGTGGTCGCGGAGGGTTGGGACGCCTGGCGCGCAGAGGTCGACTTCTCCACGCGGTTCGTAGCCGACGCGCCCAGCCTCGACATCACCAGCGACGATCCCGCCAATCAGCACGGCAGCGGCGGTGGAGAAATATCGCTGCGCGAGGTGCTCGTCGGAATGATCGAGGAGTACTCCCGCCACCTCGGTCACGCCGACCTGCTGCGCGAGCGAATCGACGGTCGCCTCGGCCAGTAACCCGTGGCGCCGACAACTCGGGGAGACAGTCCGGAGGCGTTCGCGATCGCGCTCAGTCGCGAGGACGTTCGGCGACAACACGCCATTGCGCTCGCAACACGGGCGGGACGGTCGTCTGATCCGCCTCCTCCACGTGCACGATCTCGAGGATCTCCCAGCCCTCGAGAAGCGTTTCGATGTCTGTCCGCGCGTAGAACCGCACTTCCGCACGACCGGCAACCGGCGCCGACGCGCCGCGTTCGTCGTCGGCGGACGACACGCCGGCCGAGGTCGAGCGATCGCTGTACGGGTTGAACAGAAACCTCCCGCCCGGACGAATCACCCGCCGGATTTCCGTCACCGCGGACCGGGCCTCGGCCGGAGAGGCGTACGAGAGCGAGCAACGGTCGAACACCAAGTCGAAGGTGCCATTGTCGAACGGCAACGCCGTGAACTGCGACCGTCGAAGCTCGGCGGCGAGACCCTCGCGGGCAAACATCGAACGCGCGGCCTCGACCGCGTGATCGCTTACATCGATTCCCGCAACGCGGAAGCCCTGCCGGGCTGCGAACCACAAGTTCGCACCTCCGCCGAAGCCGACCTCGAGGACCGAAACGTCGGTGAGCGGCGTATCGCAGGGCGCGAAGCGGAACAGAAAGCTTGCCACGTAGTCGTAGGGACAGCGCCCCAACAGCCCGGGTCGTTCCCCGAACGCCGTGTTCCAGACCGAGCGGTGATCTGTCGGCGCCATGTTCCCAACAGCAGACATAGGAACTCATCGGCCCGCGCGCGGGAATCGGCCAGCGATACCCCGACCTGTCCCACCGGCAACCGACTGCAGGGTGGATCTCAGGCTGTCGGGCCGCTGCCCATCCAGCCGCGGCGGCGGAAGAGGATCATGAGGAGTGTGATCGCGACCAACTCCGATCCGATACCGAGGAAGAGGAACGAACCGAGGCCCGTTTGCAGGTGCGCGAGCGGCCACGCGAAGTTCTGTCCGAAGAAGCCCGTGAGGAAGCCCAGGGGCAAGAAGATTGTGGCGATGACAGCAAGTTGCTTCATGACGACGTTCAGTCGGTTGGACACCATCGAGAGATGCGTGTCCATCGCACCACTCAGAAGGTCGCGGTAGCTGTCGACCATGTCGCTGACGCGGATCAGATGGTCATAGAGGCTGCGGAAGTACACCGAACCCTGGTCGGTCATCCCCGGAATCGTCACCACGCCCGCGTTGAGGGTGGAGATCATGTCGCGCTGGGGAGTGATGACCTTGCGGATGGTCATGATCTCGCGCTTCATCTCGAACAGCATCCCGAGTTGCTCCTCGGTGGGGTCCTTCAAGATGGCGCCTTCGAGATCGTCGATCGCGTCGTCGAAGTCGGAGAGAACGGGAAAGAACGAATCAACGAGCGTGTCCAGGATCAAATAGAAGACCCCCACCTGTGGCGGGACCACGTCTTGGGAGTGGTGGCTGACGACGCGATCGCGCACCGTCGCGAGCGCGGGACAGTTGCCCTGATGGATGCTGATGATGAACTTCGCGGTGACGAAGCAGTGCACCTCCGCCACGTTCTTTCCGTCGTCGGCCATACCGAAGGTCACGATGTGGACGAAGTCGTCGTAGTCGTCGATGCGAGCCCGTTGGCCGAACTGGTCCGCCGCCTCCACCGCCACAGGGTGGAAATGGAACGTGTTGATCAACAGGCCCGTCACGTCGTCGTCGGGCCCCGGGTCGTGGACGTCGAGATCGAGCCAGAAAAAGAGGCCTCCTGCCGCGGCCTGCTGAATTGCCGCCTCCGTGGCTGCGGTGGCCTTGCCGTCCTGGGTGAGGGTCCCTTTCATGGAGACCATGTTCCCACGGTTCTCACCATCAAGGGGTGGACGCGCCCGGATCGGGCTCGATCGGACCGTTCGCCGCGGTCTCCGTGTCGGCCGCGGCATCGACGGCTGCGACCTCCGCCGCGCTCGCGCCGAGCCGGCGTTCGACGTCGGCGAGCCGATCGCTGATCACCGACAGCTGCTGACCGATGTCGGCGTGGCCTTTCTTGTACTCCTCCTTGTTCGCGTCGGTGTGCTCCTTGATGAACACCGAGGCAACCGTTGCGGTCAGCACGCCGATGAGACCGATTCCCACCAGCATGAGGATCGCCGCGACGAGGCGGCCGCCCGCCGATATCGGGAACCGATCCCCGTAGCCGACCGTAGTCACGGTGACGATGGCCCACCACAGCGCGTCGGGATAGGTGTGGATGTTGGTTGCTCTCGCGTTCTTTTCGAAGAGGAACACCAACCACGAGCCGAGAAACAGTGTTCCGGCGGCGGCGATCAGCACGCGGAACAGACTGTGATGTTTGAGGACGGCCTCGACCCGGAGTTCGCCCTCGTGCACGAGAAGGGTCAGCTTCTCGATCCCGACGACGTGGCCGCCCTGTAGCGGCGGCAGCACGACGGTCGCGGGCTCGATCCATCTGCGTCGGAGGTAACCCCGTCGGTCCGGGGTGACTACCAGCCGCACGACGTACTCGACGAGCAGGATCGTCCAGAGCACGAACAGCGTCGCGACAAGCGAGATAGAGGCCGAACCGCTGGTGTCGGTCGTGAGGATGACGATGGCGACGACCAACCACGCGCTCCCGAGGACCAGCAGCGGATACTTCGTGACGCGCTCGATCTCGTCGACCAGATCGTGACGGCCGCCCGATGGCTTGGCCCCGGCGATGGTGTTGCGCCGACGCTCTTCCTTACGAGCCTTCTCCTCGAGGCGCTCGAGCTCCAGCTTCTCCAGCCGCTGGATCCGTTCGAGGGAGGACGGCTTCATTGCGAAACAACGTTAATGCGTGACCTGCCTTCGTGAACGCAAAGGAGCTGACCTGTGGTACATCGTGCCCGAACCAGGCGTATGGTGCTGCTTGGTGATCTGGCGGCCCGACGAGCGTGATCCCGATGGCGACACTCGCTTGCCGTTGGGGGTCCTACCGGCCACGAATGGCGAGTACGTGCCCGACCTTCCGACGCGACATGACCACGATGTCGCGGATGCCGCGTTGTGGTGCGCAGATGAAGCTGCCCACACGGCGGGGATGGACCGGCGTCAGTTCCTACGAACGGCGGGTGGCGTCGCGGCCGTCCTGGCGACGATCGACCTTGCTGCATGTAGCTCCACATCACATCAGACGCTGCCACCCGTCGGTACGACGTCGACCTCGACACGGACATCGACCACGACCGGTCGTGGTGGTTCGTTCACGGTGCCACCACCGCACGATGTCGCGGCTTGCGAGCATGCGCTCGGCGGAGATGGCGAGTTCATCGTCGACGTACACACGCATCATGTGATGCCCGACGGTCCGTGGGTGAAAAACGCGCCGGAGACGGTGCAGTTGGTGCTCGGCATGGTGCCGCCGTGTGGCGCGGCGAACCGCCTGGAATGCGCGAGTCGCGCCGCGTATCTGCACGATCTGTTCCTCGCGAGCGATACCACGGTAGCGATGCTCTCGGACGTGCCGAACTCCGGCCCGGCCGACGCACCGGTACCGTTCGCCGATCAGCTCGGCACACAACAACTCGCCGCGCAACTCACCCACGACGGCGCGCCGCGCGTTTTGGTTCACAACGTGATCGCGCCGAACTTCGGCAGTCTTTCTGCTCGGTTGGACGAGATGGAAGCAACTGCCCGGACGGGGCATGTTGCCGCGTTCAAGGTGTACACGGCGTGGGGACCAAACGGGCACGGCTTCTCGCTGAACGATCCCGCTATCGGGCTTCCCGTCATCCAAAAAGCGCACGATCTCGGCGTGAGAATCCTCGTTGCGCACAAGGGCCTTCCGTTGGTGCGGTTCGATGCCGCGCACAACCGACCCGATGACATCGTCGCGGTCTCTCGCCAGTTCCCCGACATGAACTTCGTCGTCTTTCACGGGGCATGGGACAAGGGCCACATCGAGGGCCCATACCAGCCCGACGCTTCGATCGGGATCGACACGTTTCTCCGAGCACTCGACGTCCACGGCGTCCCGCCGAACGACAACGTCTGGGTCGACATCGGGACGGTGTGGCGAGAGGTGCTCCGCGACCCCACCACCGCCGCGCACACCCTAGGAAAGCTTCTGAAACGCGTCGGAGATCGTCGCGTCCTCTGGGGCACCGACGCCATTTGGTACGGCTCGCCCCAAGCCCAACTGCAGGCGTTCCGAGCATTCACGATCTCGACCGAGTTCCAAGACGCATACGGATACCCCGCGCTCACCAAGACGATCAAAGCCCAGATCCTCGGGCTCAACGCCGCGCACCTGTTCGATCTCGACGTGCACGCCACCCGCTGCGCGCTCGCATCCGACCCCATCACCAACGCCCGTACCACTGCCGCGCACCTCCGCAACGAAGGTGTCTTGCCCGCGGGCTCGCGCCCGAACGGACCAACCACGCGTCGCGAGATGCTCCAATGGCTCGCGTCACCCGCCACGCACTGGACACCGATCTAACGCCGAGCGAGCAACGCCGCACCGGCAACGTCGAACGCGGTCACGTACCGCAGGCTCGGTCGAGATCGAAGCGCCACACCTGACCTCCGTCCCTGCCCGAGGAGCTGAGCTCGACGATGTGGTGGCCGTTCACCAGCCAGCCGGTGACACGTGCGCCGCTGCTCAATGCCTGGCTCAAGGGGAAACCGCCGATGTCGAGTCGATCGTTGCGAGCGTCGAGGACCTCCAGCTCGCCTACGGGGTTCACGGGAAGTTGCGGCACGACGAACACCGGCGCCGAGGCTGACGCCAGCTGCAGGAGACCGAGGTACTGGGCCGGGAGTTTCCGGATCGGCGCCGGCAGGGACGCGCTCGAATGCAGCATGAGCGTGCGGCCGGAGTAGACCGCAGTACCGACGCCGAGGTCGTCCGCGCCGTCGCGGTCCTGATCGCCGACGTTCCTGGGCAATGCCGGGACACTCTCGACGACCACATGCGGATCGGGCACGCGCACGCCGACGACGACCGGGTCGTAGATGCCGGGCCGGAGTGAGCCCGGCACGATGTAGACGTCGACGACCGCGAAATTCTTGATCACCTCGACGACCAGATCCGTGTGGCCGTCGCCGTCGAAATCACCGAAGTCTCGAAGGTGGACGCTGCTGCCGTGGTGGATCAATGAGATGGTGCCGCTCGGGCCGGTCTCCTCGACCGACGCACCGACGGTCCGGATCGTGTTGCCGTGCCCGTCGACCGCGGACGCGGTTCGATCCACGGCATCGTGCGGGGCCAGAAAGTCGATGCTCGTCTTACTGGGTGGCGGTGCGGCGTAGTAATTGCTGCGCGTCGCGATCGCGGTGTGTGCAGACACTGATGATGCGTCGTCGGCGACTGTCAACGACGCGCCGACCGGGCTCGTCGGGGCCGTCGTCGCCGTCGTCGGCGACACGGAAATGCGGGGCGCGCCGGACCTGTGACCGGCCGTCGCCGCGATACCGAGCGAACCAGCCGAGATCACGGCCGCAGCTGCGACGACCGTGACCACGCGGCAACGGCGACGGCGACGCACACGCGCTCGGAGGCGATCCAATCCGGTCGCCGGCGAAACGGTCGGCAACAACTCCTCCACCGCATCGTCAAGGCGATTCACGACTGCTCCTCTGCGACGTCGCGCGTCCGAGAGCGTCGAGGCGACGGTGCCGCGCGTCACACCCATTACGGACGCAATGTCACGTTCGGCCAGGTCCGCGACGTATCGCAACACCAACGCGGTCCGCTGACGATCGGGCAACGCGCGCACGAGGTCCCACACCTCGCCGCTCGGAGCGGGAGCGAATCGGGGCGTCGATCCGGCGCAGCAGTCGCCGCTCGAGCGAGCGGCGCCGGGCCGTGTGCCGAACGACATTGACGCCGACCCTGTAGGTCCATCCCTCGGGCGGGTCCATCACTCCCACGCGGTCCCAGTGTTGCAACGCCCGAGAGAGCGCCTCGTCCGTTGCATCTGCGGCGAGATCCCTGTCGCCCGAGATGACGAGCAACGAAGCAAACAAGCGCGCGTGGGCGTTCCCATACCAGCGCTCGAAATCGCGCGACCCGGTCACGCCGTTCACACTGTCATCAAGTCACCACGGCGACGGAATGTTGGGTCGATCGCCGAAGAAAATCCCCGGCGAGTCCCGAGTCAGCGGTAGACGCCATCGCCGAGCACGAACGCGCTCAAGCGTTCAGTCGCGGACCACGGACGCGTCGATTTCAACGACTTGTCCGCGGTAGCCGAGCGCATTCACGCCCAGCAGAGTTGCCGGAGGCACGCTGGTGTCGAACCACTCAGTGATGCCCGTCCACGCGTCGCGCAGCACGCTCTCGCCTCCCACAACATAGATCCGAAGGCTGCGGATGTGTCGCGCTGCAAATCCGTGGACGTCGAGCAGGGTCATGAGGTTCGCCAAGCATTGTTGGGCTTGGCCCTTCGCGTCCCCCGGCGCGACAACACTTCCGTTGCGATCGTGAGGAACCTGACCCGCCACGAACAGTTCGCGGCCGACCTTTTGGGCGTAGCGGTAACTGGGCGTCGGCTGCACTCTCGCCGTGCGGCTCAGTCGGACTCGTGGCGTCGAGAGGCACGGAAACGGCACATCCGGGCTTCGTTCACGACTGGGGTCACCCGGCGACGAACGTGACCTGAAGCTCGGGCGCGACGTCTTCGGCGTCGGTCCCGGTTGTGCCGTCGGGAAACTCGTAGTGATGGCGACCGTCGCATGGCTGCAGGATCTCGGTCTCGTGGCTGGTCGTGCGGGCTTGGCTCGTGCAGTCGAGGGTCTCGCCGATGATGGCGGTCGGTGCCGGGCGGCCGACAGGCGCGATGGCGACACCCACGGTGACGGTAGTTTCCGCGTTCGCCGGGGTCGCGAGCCGGATGGGCACGGACACGACGAAGTCTCCGCGGCCCGACTGGACGAGCATGGGTGGCGTACCGGCGAACTGAACGTAGATCGTCCCTGCCTGCTTCGGGCTGAGGTGTACGTGGACCCTGGCCTCGGGTGCCGTGGCCCGCAAGAGGTGCAGTTGAACGAGCTCGGCGAGCGGTGGGCCGAAGATTTCGCCGAAGGGTTGATCCGTTCGGAGTACGAATGGTGTTCGGGTCGGGAATCGGTCGAGCAGCTCGAAGCGCCGGCCGGCGATGTCGACCGCGGTGAGGCGGAGGCGCGCGAGCGTCGCGTCGCTCACGACGCGCAGGTACGGGTCGTTCGCGAACAGGGGCGCTTCGAAGACGAGGGAAGGAGCCGACACTGGAGCGCGCTCGACCGTCAGGGCCCGCGTACGCGCGCTGCCCGCGTGATGTGCGTCGATGAGGACCACCGCCGACGCGACGGCGGACCATGAGAGTCCGACGGCGACCGCGGCGATCATGACCACGGTTGAGCGCCGCACCGATACCGCGCCCCAGGCTGCGAGCACGCAGAGTGGCGCGAGAAGTGGGTAGTAATAGAACGGCCCGAGAGACCGGTCGAGTCGGTACTCGTATGAGTTCGCAACGCCCCACCAGAAGAAGTAGCCGACGACGACGACGATGATCATCGCGGCGAGCAGACGGGCACGGGGATCTGCTCGTCGGCCCCACGCGCAGCCCGCCGCGCACACGACCACGACGGGCGCGAACGCGACGAAGCGAGGCAGCACCACGAAGAGGTGACCCAGCGTCGAGAAGGCCCGGCCGATGGTGTAGTGGATCTGTAGGGACCGGCTCTCCACGTGAAAGCTGGAACGCCAGCCGAAACCGAACCGGTCCGATGGTCCGGTGACGTTGTACGCGAGTCGTGACAGCGAGCCCATCACGCGTTGGTTGAAAGCGAGGAACAGCACGGCGAACGGCAGCCCGCCCAGCACGACCGACCCCAAGTCTCGTCGGACACTTCCTCGGCGCGCAGCGCACCAGAGCCACGCGAGCAACACGGGAGCCGACGCCAGCAGTGCGTCGAACGGCCGGTGAAACACAGCGATTCCGAAGAGCGCGCCGGCCGCGAGCCTGGATCCGGTCGCCGACGTGCGAATCGACCGCAGGAACGCCGCCGCCGCGGCGGTGCCGAGCACGAAGGACAACTGATATCCGAGCAGTGAGGCGCCCTGCACCCACGAGAACGGTGAGGCCGCGACGAGCGCGCCAGCAACTATCGCGATCCGCGCGTCTCGGAGCAGTTCCCACGCGAACCAAGCCGTCGCGAGCACGCCCGCCATCGACGTCAGGACGCGCAACGGCAGAGTCGAACCCGAAAGCCCATCGGAAACTGCGATCAATCCGGGCCACAATGGCTGATACTTGAACACGACACGGTCGTCGCGTATCCCGGACAGGAAAGGCCGGAAGAACGGGTCGTGCGTCACAGCAGGCAGAGTGAGCTCGTGATGGGCCAGGGCATTCGCCTGCGACTGGTACGCGACTTCGTCGAGGTCTGCGGTGCCGTTCGGCGAGATCGTGCGTGCGACGATCAACGTCGCTGCCGCCGCCACGCACGCCAGCGCGACGAGGGCCACGAGCACCCGTCGGCGCCCCCTGACCTTTGACCTCACCGCGGCAACATAGACGCCGGCCGCGGCTGGGCAAGCGATCCTTCAGCACCGGGACGCGATGCGCTCACCGAACTGGATTCTCCGTCTGTCGATATTCGGGTGCGCGTCACGCGTGATGAGTCAGGATTGCGGTTGTGACGATCGGCCAGGTGATCCTCGGTGTACGCGATCTCGACGCCTCGACGCGCGAGTTCGAGGCGCTCGGCTTGCGCGTCGTCGACGGCGGCAACCATCCCGGGCTCGGGACCGCGAATCGCGTCATCCCGCTCGGGACCACGTACCTCGAACTCCTCGGTGTCGTCGACCGCGACGAAGCCGCTGCGAGTGACTTCGGTCGATCACTTCTGAAGCGGACCGAGGATGGTGACCGTCTGGTCCGCTGGTCGATTCGCACTGAGCAGATCGACCGAGTTGGCGCGCGACTTGGATTGGTTCCCGAGCCGCGCAAGCGGCTCCGTCCCGATGGTTCGATGCTGACCTGGCGAGCGGCGGGACTGGAGCTCTCGCTGCGTGAGTCATGGCTCCCGTTTTTCATGCAGTGGGACGACCCCAGTCAGTTCCCCGGCAGCATTTCGGTCGCGCATCCCGTCGGGAACTGCGCGCTGTCGTGGATTCGGGTCTCCCCAGCCGATCCTGCGCGACTGGCGCGCTGGACCGAGGAGGGAGCTGAGCTACCGCTGCGAATCACTCACGGGAACCCAGGCATCTCCGGCGTCGCGATCGCAACGCCGGCGGGTGAGATCATCATCGAGAGAGCGCCTTAGCCACAGACCGGCTTCGCCCCGGCCGTGTCAAAGGCAGTATGGGCGGAGAGGTCACCACCGACGGGAGGAACCAAGTGTCCGTAGATGTCGTCGTCAGTTTCCAGGCGTCGGAAGGTAACGCCGATCGACTTCTTCCATTACTGCGCGAGGGGCGCGACATCAGTCGGCGGGCCGACGGCTGCGAGATGTTCGATCTGTTCCAGCGACAGGACGACCCGACACGATTCATGTTCATCGAGCGATGGACCTCAATCGAGGCACATCACGAAAACATGGCGCAGAACATCGTCGCTTCCGGCCACCTCACCAAGCTGCTGCCGCTCCTGGTTGACGCACCGGACAACGGCGTCATCGAACGCCGATAGCGACTCAGCGCGAGTCGGTGCGTGCGTATCTGTAGATCGGGCACTCGCCGCACCGACATCGGATCGGGCATCATGCTTCGATGCGGGGGGCTACCGGTCCGAGGCTCGGATGCGCGTGTTTGATCGTCGCGTTCGTCGTCGCCGCGTGCGGCAGTTCGAGTGCGAGCTCATCACCCAAGAGGTCCGGGCCCACTTCATCCAGCACCTCACTGCAGGTCCCCACTCCGCACGCGCTCGATATCGCGGCGAAGATCAAGGCGGCTGGACTCGGCTGCGCCGATGCGACGAACGACCCGGGGCCACACCCAGACAGCCTGGAGGCGTCGTCGTGCACCATCGGCGACGATGACCTTGCAATCACCCTCTGGGCCGATCACGCGGCACTTCTTCGTGCTGTCCCGCTCGGTGGTCAGGGAATCTGCTTCGTCGCGAAGTCGAATCCAGGTGAGAACCTGACCTACGTAGAAGGGGTGAACTGGATCGCGTTCCCCCAGCAGGCAGCAAATGCACGCAAGATCGCGGCTGCCACCAGCGGGGTGTTACGCACCATCGACTGTGGTACGCCGATGACGTCGGTAGTGCCCTGCGGGCCAAGTCAAGACGACTGCACCGCCACGCAGGTGATCGCGACGGTCGTGCGCCTGTACCAGACCGGGGGTGGCGCAACGCCCGCAGAGGCCGCATGTCTCGCGCTGATCACGGGTCGGGGAACTCATGCAGTGAACCAGGCCCTCGATCGACTATCGGCCGCGCAAACCCGCGCCGCGATCCGATGTGTCGGATCAGAAGCTCGCCTCCGACGTATCGTCACGGCGCTGGCGAACTGGTTCAGCACCCATCCGTCTGGCTAGTCCGGCCGTGAGACGCATTACTACGGGTCGGTCGGCGACCGGTCGGGCATCATGAGAATCGGGGCTGGTGTGTTTACGGGCGTGTCGGTGTGCGATGACGTTGGCGCGGCCGACTGGGTCCGTGCGGTCCTGCGCCCGTGGGATCGCGGGACCCATCGGGTCGCAACGCTCGTTCCAGCCGACTACGCGGCGCATGCCCGCATACTGCATCGAGCGGGGACCAGAACCGAAGACGTCCGTTGGGCCGAGATCGCGGCACTGACCGGTCAGCGCCTGCACGCCGAGACGCAATACGCAGAGTTGATCCGTTGGCACGCCGATTCCGAATACCAGGGGCCACCCGAGCCATGGGTCGAACCGGAACGCGGGTCCCTTCGGCGGGACGAGTGTGCCGCCGCCGCCGAAGCTCTCGCTCGTTACACGACGACACCCGGGGATTGCTGGTTCTGCGTCTGGGAGGGATACGGCTCGGCGTGGACAATCCTGAATCGTCTTGCCGAGCGATCCCCGCGGGTCGGATTGGAGCATCGTACGTGTCTATTGTTTCGTGGACCCGTGACCGCGGCGACGGCGTTTCATGAAGGGCCTTGGTTCCAGAGTCCGACGCTTTGGTGGCCGGACGATCGCGCCTGGTGTGTCGCGAGCGAGCTCGACATCTACTCGACCTACGTCGCGGCCGCGCCCTCTGTTGTGCGCGCACTGATCAACGACTCGGCGTTGGAGGTCATCGAGTGCTCCCCGGAGAACGATGTCGACCATGGGCCTTACTCCGCATGGCCCGATCCAGCCGGAAACGCGTGACGACCGATCGACGCTCGCTTGAGTTTTGTCGTTCGGATAATCCTGTGCGCAGTCGGTAATCGCAAGATCGCCCGAAACGCTTCGATTCTGTTACCTCAGGTTGAGCTGCCACGGAACTCCGAAGCCGTCTTCGACCCATCCGTATCGTCGGCTGAAGCCGTAGTCATCGAGGGGCATGAACACCTCGCCGCCCTCAGCGAGCGCCGTGAAGAGGCGCTCGAGCTCGTCGTCGTTGGCACATTCGACGAAGAGCGAGATCGCCGGGGTCATGTCGAAGGCGTGTTCGACCGGACTGTCGATGCACGTGATTCGCTGGCCGAGCAGCGTGCAGGTCGCGAGCTGCACCTTCCCGGTCGGTCCGGCGTCGCTTTCACCGTAGGTGATGATTTCGTCGACGGTGAAGTCGCCTTCGAAGAGATCCTCGTAGTGGTGCAGAGCCGCTTCGGCTCGGCCGTTCTGGAACATCAGGTGGGTGTGCACTGACTCGGCCATGCGAACCTTTCCTACCGGGTGACCGGCGCACAGTAGGACGGCTAGCGATCAATCGGGTCTGCAAGTCATGACATGCACCAGGTTTTGATCAGTCATGGCTTCGGGACCCGGATACCTCGCGCACCTCGGATGGCAAGAAGCGAACCCGTTCAGGCGCTGAATCAGTTCAGATAGCGTCACGCCGTGCATCTACCAGATTCATGGAGCTTTCGTCAGAAGCCATCTGGCATGTTCCGCCGAGTGCTACGGATACCGATGTTCCTCTACGAGTGGAAGCTCGGGTTTCTCTTCGGTGACCGCCTCGTCCTCTTGACCAATCGCGGTCGCCGATCAGGGCGCGTCTTCCGGACGCCGGTCGAGGTCGTGCAACACGACACGAAGACGCATGAATACGTTGTTTGTTCGGGTACCGGCCCACAAGCTGACTGGTTCCGAAATCTGCAGGCCGAGCCTGTGTTGGAGATCCAGGTTCGGAACCGCCGGTGGGTCCCACAGCAGCGCATGCTCGACAATGCGGAAGCGGCACAACGATTCGCCGCGTACGAGCGTGACCACCCCGGGACCGCGAGGCGCCTTCTCGCGTCGATGGGCAACAGCTACGACCGAACCGACGACGGACGCGTGGCCATGATGGCGAAGATGCCGATGGTCGCCTTCTCGGATTCGGGGCCGGAGCTCGGCACGCCGGGCTGAGATCGGGCGGCGCGAGAACTGCCGGCCGAAATGCTCGGGTCGCGCAATCTGCTCAGGTCTCGCGAGTGCAAGCGCGACGCCGGGGAGCGCCCGGAGCATGCGTCACCGACCCGGCGTTGGGCGCTACCAGGGTCGCGCGCCTTGACCTGAAATCATGTCGTTGATGACTTCGGTGCGAGGCCGGCATGTCGAGGCGGCAGTCGGTGAGATGACGCGAGTGCTGATGCCCCACGCCGAGGCCGACTGGCACCTGAAAGCGGGCACACTCGAGTGGAGCTGTTGGGAAACCGCGTCCCATGTCGCGCACGATCTGGTCGCGTACGCGGGACAGGTCGCCGGTGGCGCCACAGCCTCATACCTTCCGATCGATCTTGTCGTCGCGCCGTCGTCACCTCGGGAGGTGCTGGAGGTGGTTTCTGCGTGTGGCCGACTCCTCGGTGCCGCCGTCGAGCACGCTGGTCCCGAAACGGTCGCTTGGCACTGGGGAATGTCCGACGCGGCAGGCTTCGCTGCAATGGGCATCGCGGAAACGCTCGT
Source organism: Actinomycetota bacterium (assembly GCA_041691275.1). Lineage (GTDB taxonomy): Bacteria > Actinomycetota > Acidimicrobiia > IMCC26256 > PALSA-610 > PALSA-610. The sequence goes on from JBEPUZ010000010.1 coordinate 24,524, forward strand.
CCACACTCACGACATAGCGCACGGGTTTGGAGTCGCCTGGCGACCTCCGGAAGCCCTCAGCCAACTTGTCGTGGACCGCCTCCTGCCCAATGCGCCGCAAGGGCGCGCGTCCGACGTGCTGCTCTGGGCCACCGGCCGATCGGATCTTGAAGGGTCCCCTCGAGTCCGCGAGTGGGTCTGGCAAGCCGCGCTCTCGTAACGCCGGACCTGCTCTCCATGCGCCGATATGGGGGCACTCGCGACCGCGAGCAAACGGCTGCGCGTCACGCCACTTCACGCGCACAAAGCCGCAGCCCATTCGCGCTCGGGTCACGGTCGTCGGTGTTCTCGTGCAATGAACGTGATCGCGCCGACTTCAGAACCGCCAACGCGTTGAACCCGGCGTCTCTTCGGTTGTGCCGACTGCTGTCGCGGTGCGCGGCTTGACTTGATAGACGAACCACGGCGGCGGACCCAGCGTCGGCGCGTTGAACGGCGCGGTAATACCGGTACCCGAGTCGTCGGGCTGGGCGGGCCATCCGCTCTTCGCCCACAACGCCGCGATCTCGGCCACGATCTTCGGGTCGGTCACGCGCCGGGCTTCGCCTGCGATCATCACGTCGAAGCCTTTCGTGGCGACACTGATCGTGCAGCGCGGGTCGCGTGCGACGTTCCTCGCCTTGCGCGTGTGTGCGCCCGTCTGGAACCAGCATGAACCCGCATGCCAGAGCGCGCCGACACTCGTCACGTGCGGGCTCCCGTCGGCGTTCAGCGTCGTCAGCCAGAACGTCGAACGGTTCGGCGACCGCGGGTCGTCGTGCGTCAGCAGGTCGGCGAGCTGCGTTTCAACTTGGGGCCACTCGACCGCGAGCAGCCCATCGGCATCACCAAGGTTTGTTGTTTTCATGGTTCTTCAGACTGCTCTTCCTCTCGAAACTCATCGCAAGTCTGTCAGCGAATCCATCTCGACGCGGTCGGCCTCGGATCCCACCACGGCGATTGCGAGACTGCCATCCGGAGACTCCGTCGGCTCATTGACCGTATTCGACGCACGGGCCTGGGCCGGTAGCGTCGGCGGTCGTGGACAGCTCCGGCGACTTACAACTCGCGTTCGACACTTCGGACCTCGCCGCGGACCTCGCGCTCGCTTACTTCGAGTCTGGCGTTTCGGCAACGCTGAAAGCCGACGCCACACCAGTCACGGAAGCCGACCTGGCAGTCGAGCGATTGATCCGCGAGACGTTGTCTGCGGCAAGGCCAGGAGATGCGCTCCTCGGCGAGGAACTTGGTCAAGTCGGTGAGTCCGATCGGGTCTGGATCATCGACCCGATTGACGGCACGTCGTACTTCAGTCGGCGGGACCCGAACTGGCGAGTGCACATCGCGCTGGAAGTCGCCGGGAGCACTGAGATCGCGGTAGTCGCCGCTCCTGCACTGCGCCGCTGCTGGTGGGCGACCCGGGGCGGCGGTTCCTTCGAATCGTCCTGGCCACGCAACGAGGTCGAATCGAAGCGCCTCGAAGTCAGCACCACTTCGATGTTGGCCGAGTCTCGGATCGATGCTCTGGACGACGAGTCCCGAGCCCGTCTCCCACCGAGTGCGGCCCGCCCACCCGCAAGCCCCCTCGCGCTCGTCGAGCTTGTTCGCGGCGAAATCGACGCCTTCTTGGCCGAGTGCTGCCACATCTGGGATCACGCGCCATGGATTCTTCTCGTCGAAGAAGCGGGCGGCCGCTTCACCGATCGAACCGGAGGACATGCGGGCGATCAAGGCGGTGGCCTGTACTCCAACGCCAACTTGCACGGTCAGTTGCTCGCCGCGCTTCAATACCCGGCGCGTGCGTGACGGTCGGCTCGAGCGTAAAGACTGCCGGTCGAATGAAATGGGAAGCCCGAGGAGGATGCGATGGACAACTCGCTGAACCGAGTCCTGGTGCGCACGATCCTCGAACACGCCGAGGACTACCCGTGGGTGATGCAGGAGATCGGGCTCCTCGGCCTACGCCTGGACGACGTGCGGGAGTACCGGCTCCACGTGTGGGACCTGAGCTCAAGCGCGGGCGAACCTCCGATTCACGACCATCCGTTCGACTTCACCTCGACGGTCGTCGCGGGCGAGATGACCAACACCCGCTACCAGGAAGACCCTTTCGGGGCTGAGTACCGACGCGTGCGCTACTCGCCGCCGAACGAGGATGACCGCAGAAGCGACATCGTCCGACTTTCGGCAATGGCGACGACGTTCGCGGCGGGAGGTCAGTACCACCAGTTGGCTCACGAGCTCCACGACAGTCGGCAGCTACCGGGCACGGTCACGATCATCCGGCGGACGTTCACGCCCCACAGTTCCGAGCTGACAGTGTGCAACCGGGAAGAAACCGCCTGGGTCTCCGGCCAGTCGCGTCCTGCCCCTCCTGCCGACGTGAAGCGGATCATCACGACGGCGCTGGAACTGTTCTCGTCGTAGTGCCGTGGCTATGAGCCGACAGCTCGGGTACCGCGGTTGACCTCGCCGAGGCGACGCGGTCTCGGGGTCCGCAGTCTCATGCGAGCTCGACGCTCGGATGCGCGCACTGGGTGTTCGCCGGCGGCGCGAACGCAGGCAGTTCGAACGCGGCGCGGCGGGTGCCGAAGTCGAGCGCATCGGCGAGGTTCTTCGCGTTCGCGTCGCGCGCGGTCATCGGCTCGAGTCCCCAGCGCCACTCGATCATCTTGAGAATCGAGCAGTGTTCGTACGGTCCGGCGGTCTCGATCTTCTTCGGTGCGTACGGTCCGATTGCGATGCAGGGCACACGGAAGCCGAGCTGCTTGTAGTTGGGATGCGGGCCGGGATTGGGATTGACGTTCTCGTCGATCGCCACCGGCGGGACAACGTGGTCGTAGAACGCGCCGTTCTCGTCGAAGTTGACGACACCGACCATGCGTTCCCACTGCGGGCTGGTGCGCAGCGCGTTGTAGACGTCGGCCAGATATCCCTCACCGACACCGATATTCCCGTGCGGGTGGTAGTCGTTCGAGGTGCCGAGGAATTCGGCCAGCGTTGTGTAGTCGGGCTCGACGAACGTGACGTTCGGCAGCGTGCCGGCCTTGGCGTCGGCGTAGAACTTGGAGATCGGGTACGTGATGTCGTCGTAGCGACCCGACTGGAAGAGCTTCGTCATCGGCTCACCCCAGTTGTAGTAACCGGTCGTCAACCCGGCTTCACGCACGCGGTCGAAGATCGCGAGGTCGATCTTCGACGGTCGGTCGGCGAGCGTGGTCGGGAACGAACCGCCGGTCTCGTCGACGTCGGTCTTCGCGCAGAGCATGTAGAAGCGGTTGGGCCACGTCGCCGCCATCAACGAGCAGTGGTAGCTGTCGAACAGCGTGTAGTTCGTCGCGAGCGCACCGAGGATCGGGACCTGCGCCTCGTCGTAGTACCCGATCGGGAAGTGATCGCCGGTGATCTGCGTCGAGAGCCAGCCGTCGCACTTGCCGCCGTTGTACTGCTTGACCATCGACCTCCAGTCGTGCGACGGATCCTTGTCTCCGCAAGCCTGAGTGTTGTTACCGAGTGCGAGCGTCGGGACGAGCTTGCCGTGCAGATCGGGGTACATGAGCCCGGCCTGCTTGCCGTTGGCGCCGGGTACCCATCCGAGGAGGTGGTCGAACGACCGGTTCTCGAGCATCAAGATGACGACGGTGTCGAACGGAGCCGACTTCGGGTTCGGCAGGCTCGAGGTCGTCGATCCGGCCGGCTTGCCCTTGGTGTCGTCCGACGACGAGCTACATGCGCCGAGCGCGATCAAGGCCGCGCTGGCGGCACCGGCCGCGAGAAACGACCGCCGCGTGAGTTCTGTCATGCCCATCCCGCCGTCAACGGCCGCCGACGCTGTCGCCGACGGACTTCCAACCGATGGACAACCATACTTTCGTCCGCACGACCGGGCGCGATCGGCGGATCATGACGACATCGCACACCTGCTCGCCGCAGCACGCTCATCGCTGTCGATCGTCGACACCGAGGCTCAGTCGGCGCGCGCTATCCGATGTGCAGACCGGACATGCTCACCAAACCTACGGCCATGCGCGTTGTGCGAGTTTTCCGCCCGCACGACGGTTTTCTCGCTCTACTGTTGCGATCTCGCGGCTGACGGAGATGCACATCAAGCGAGCGCGGCGCGCTGGAACTCGGCCATCGTGTCTAGGTCGAATTGCACCTCGAACTGGTCGCCGTCGTGGCTGACGTCGAGGCTCGGGCAAAACCATCCTCGATCACCGACAAAGAAATGCGGCGAGCCCTTCACGCCCCGCGTACGCCCTGCGCCCCAATCGGCGTCCACTGCAACTTTCGTCGCCGCGGGATCGAGCGGCTCGATCCCGAATCGACTCGCAATCGCAGCAAGGATGCGGTGGTCGGAGATGTCCTCGCCCCGCTCGAACAGCGCGTCGCGGAGCGCGAGGCTGACGGCTTCACCCGTCGCGTCATCGGTTTCGTAGCCGGCGGCAGCGAGACCGAACGCGGGAATCGACGTCTGGGGAAATGTTGCCGGGTCGAAACCCGCGAAGAGATCGGGAGCAACTTGCGCGCGAAGTGCGGTGATCTCTTTCGCCGCCAGATCGCGGTCGAGGGGCGCGCGGTTGATCCATTCGAGCGGCCACGCCCGCACAACCACGGTCGAGAGGGTGTCGGACGCGCGCCGCGCGTCGCTCAGGCGGCGAAGCCCGACGTGAGTGAACGGGCACACGACATCGGCGAACACTTCGATATTCGACACGAACACCATCCCTGAGCGAGGAGAGAGCAAGGAGAGAGCGATGCGACAACTGCTCTCATGTAGTCGTACCCAGGCAATCGCTGTTCCACCGCGGACGGATGATCTCGGCTCTTCCCGTACTGCGCTTCATCGGCGCCACGCGTGCGAGACTCGTGCGCGTGGCGCCGTGGCCAGTGTTCATTCTTGCTGGTGCCGTGATCGGAACGCTCATGGGCATCTTCGGCGTCGGCGGCTCGTCGGTCGCGACACCGATCCTGTCGCTGCTCGGCGTCCCTGGGCTCATCGCGGTGGCGTCCCCGCTCCCCGCGACGATTCCCGGCGCGGCTGCGGGCGCCGTCGCGTACGTGCGCTCCGGCGACGCGCGACCCAAAGCCGCGGCCTGGACCATCCTCGGAGCCATTCCGGCCACGATCCTCGGCGCGTTGTTGTCACGCTCGGTCGGCGGATCGTCGCTTCTTGTCGCGTCGGGTGTCGTGTTGGTCGTCATCGGTTGGCGGGTATTGCAGCCAGTCGACGAGTCCGCCCGTGCTCTCGGCACGCGCCGCCGACAGAACCGGCCTCTGCTCGTCTCCGCAGCATTTGGTGTCGGTCTGTTCACCGGTCTCCTCGCCAACGGCGGCGGCTTCTTGCTGGTACCGATGTACCTGCTCGTGTTCGGTCTCCGTATGCGTCAGTCCGTGGGGACGAGCCTGCTCGCGATCGTGTTTCTTGCGATCCCGACACTCGTTACCCACTGGGCGCTCGGCCACATCGACTGGACCGTCGCCGGCGCACTCGCGCTCGGCCTCATCCCGTCCAGCCTCATCGCCAGCCGCTACGCACAACGCTTCGGGGGACCGAAGCTGAAACGCGCGTTCGGACTCTTCTTGATCCTGTTCGGCGCACTCTTCACCGCGTACCGACTCTTCTAACCGCCGTGTCCTCTGGATCGAAACGATCAAGGGTCGCCGACGATCGGTCGACGGGACCGCTACTCACTCCCGGCGCGACGCCGGCGTCGGGACCGCTCTCGTCAGCGACGCCGGGCCCGCACCATCGCGCCGGGTCCACCCTCGGCCAGTTGCCGGAGTGCACGCTCGACTTCTTGGGCCAGGATCAGGCTCGTCGTCTCGCGCGCGATGGGTCGGAGCGCGCCAACTGCCGTTGCGACCTCGGCCGACGTCGCGTTGCCCGCGAATCCTGCGCCGACGCGCTCGACGAGGAGCTTGACTGCGTCGTCGACGACCTTGGCCAGACGGCGGCGCAGGAGGTCGCGCAGCTGCGCGGAGATCTCCACGTCGATGCCCGCGTCATGCAGTTGCAGCGCAAGATCAAGAAGTGCGGGGCTCGGGACGAGCCACGTTCCCGCGTCCGCCGTCTGCACGTAGCCAGAGTCCTGTAGCTCGGCGAGTAGTCCCGGTCGACGACCTTTCGTCATTGCCGTGAGCTCTCCACGATCGACCACGCGCGGCCGGTCGTCCGACCAGGGCGCGGTGAGCGTCGCGTCGATGCCGAGCCAGTCGGCAACCGTGCTCGACGGACGATCGCTCTTCAGCAGATCACGAATCGCAACCAGCGTGAGCCCGCGATCGCGGAGTTCTGCGATCAGGCGGAGACGCTCGACGTGCTCCGGGCCGTACACCGCGTCCCGGCCGTGCTTCCCGGGCTTGGGGAGGAGTCCCTCGGATTGGTACCAGCGAATGGTTCGGGCCGGCAGCGCGCTCCGCTCGACCAGCTCGGAAAGGGAGTAGCTCGGATCTTCGGAGGGAGCGGGCGACTCCTCGGCCGCATCGGTCGCCATACCGGCCAGTCAAGCACACGAAACACGATGTTTACAGTCACAACTGCAAGAATACCTTGACAGTTACAACTGCAAGTGTTCCCATGACGGTATGAGCATCACCACAAAGGCCATGCCCCGTACCGCCATCCGCTCCCGTCAACTCGTCGCCGCCTCGGAGCGCACGTCCCTCGACCCGTTCCGTGACATCGACTGGTCACTGCCAATCGACGACTCCGCCTTCCACCTCCCGCCCGAACTCCTCCCGCTCTACGGCACGGCCCACTGGGACGCGATGAGCGACCCCGAGCGCATCGCGTACAGCCGCCACGAGACGGCGGCCCTGTGCGGCGCCGGGATCTGGTTCGAGAACGTCTTGATGCAAGTGGTGCTGCATCACCTCGGCGAGATTTCGGTGACAGACCCCTCGCACCGCTACCTCCTCGTGGAGGTTGCAGACGAATGCCGGCATTCGATGATGTTCGGCGAGTACATCCGGCGCGCCGATACCCCGGCGTATCGCCCCACGCTCCCGGCGAATTCACTCTCCGACACCGACGGTCCCGGCAACCGTGCCGTGTCGTATCTCTTGATCCTCGCAGTCGAAGAGCTGCTCGACCACATCAACCGCGCAACGATGCGCGACGAACGCGTACACACGGTGTCGCGGTCGATCGCACGGCTCCACGTGCTCGAGGAAGCCCGACATGTCAGCTTCGCCAAGACCTACCTCGCCGAGATCCTGCCAACACTCGACGAATCCGATCGACGCCTCGTCGCCGACGCCGCACCCGCGCTCGTGGCGGTCGTCGCCGATCTCAGCGTCGACCCCGCCGTATACGAGCACCTCGGAATCGCGGGCGGATACGAAGCAGCACGCGCCAACCCGCACCACCAAGCCGCGATCGTCGCGGGGCTCTCGAAGCTCACGACGTTCCTCACCGAGATCGGCGTCATCGACGACGAGCACCGCCGGGCTTGGAGTGCGCTCGTCGCATGAGCACCGTGGCCCACCTCACGTGAGTTCGAACCGTCTGGCGAAGGAGCTATACCTCACCCCCGGTCCGACCGAGATGTCGTTCGACGACGACCCGCGCATCGATGATCTGCGCAGGCCCGGGAGGTCGACCTCGCAATGAATCAGACGCACAGCTCGGTCGTGAAGTCCTGGTGACCGCGGTTGGGTTGGCATTGCTGCGACCACGCCGCGATGGCGAGGCGCCAGGTCTGGTCGGGTTGCCGTACGAGATGCAGGTTGTAGCGGGCCGCGTGCACCGAGTCGTCGCGGAAACCGTCGGCCTGCACCACGACGTCGGCCGCCTGGGGCGAGACTGCTGTCAGCTGGGTCGCCACAGTGGAGGCGTCGATGGCGTCGGTATTGAGGAACTCATTCGCCACGTGTTCCGGGGAACTCGCCCACGTCGGTTGCTCCGAATCGAGGCGGCCGTTGAAGGTCGCGACTGCGATCGAGCCGTCGGGGTTATCACGAGGAGTGATCCAGTTCGACAGCGATGGCGACGACGTCGTCGTCCCGCCGGCAATCGTTGTGCTCGTCGTCGAAGTGGTCACGGGAGCGGCGGAGGTCGAGGTCGAGGTCGAAGCGGGCGAGCTCGTTGCGACCGCAGCCGGTGTGGAGCTACTCCCGCACGACGCCGCACCGAATGCGGACAGCGTGATCAACACGATCCCGGCCGGACGCCACACCACGACACGCATCCTCGGATTGTGCACCTCGCGCGACCGACTGAGAAGGGATGAAAGTAGGGATGCTCAGGTACCGGCGATCTTTCGAACCGCGCCCAGCAGGTCCTTAGCGTCCTGCGAGGAGCGACGACCAAGCGCTGGATCTCACTCGCGCCTACGAAGATCGTGTAGCTCACATTGCTGCGCCGCCGAGTAGCAGCACGTCCGCTGAGCAGGCCCGATTCGGTCCGGTGGCCCGCGCCCGCGCGACAGCCGAAGCAAGAGGTGGCGGCAGGTCGGCGTCGCGCGAGGCTCATCGAGCTTCGGAAAGCGTCGGATTGATGTCTTGGTTTAGCCAGATGGGCGCTTGATACTGGAAGAGGTATCGGCCGCGTCCAGGTCCTAGGAGGCGTACGTGGTCGTGGTCGGCGGAGTACCAATACTGCAGCTGATAGCGACTCGATGCGCGGCCCGGCGAAGTGAAGTCAGCTTCGACCTCCACCGAGCCATTCGTGCTGGGGACGACAAGCTTCGTCCCCGAGTTCGCGCCGAGTGCGGGCGCCTCGAGTGTCCAGGATATGTCGTAGGCAGCGTTCTTGGACGACGAAGTGTCGAGTACCGCGGTGCGAGTCACACCGCCAACATGCAGGGTCGAGAGCACGACCGGTGAACCTGTCGTATTCACGACGTGGAACCGAAGCACGATGGTCGATGCTCGCTCGACATGCAGTCGTTCAACGAAACGCGTTGGCTTGAGCAACGGGTCGCCTGGTCGATGTTCCGTGCGCATCACCGCGCCCGTCCGATTCGGAAAACGGTCCATCACGGCGAGGTCTGCTGCCCCGTCGTCCAGCGCATAGATCACCGATTGACCGAGTGAAGGCCGATTCTCGAGAAAGGGCGACGCGCTTTCGAAGCCGTTCGCGCCGCGATCCTCCACGAACAGCACCGCATGCTTGAGATGCGCTTGGTCCACGAGCTTTTCGACTGCCTGGTATCGCCGAGTGACGACTTGGTTTCGATCCACTTTCGCTCCGACGGAAGCCGCGGTGACCGCGACGAGCACAAGAAGGGTGACGACGCCAAGCACGCGGTTGCGGTCGAGGATCGCTCCGAGACCTGCTGCGCCAAGGAGAGCGAGTGGAACGAGAATGGGTAGATGGTAGAAGGGGCCCATCGTGTCGGATCCGGGCCACAACTTGACGATGGAGTAAGGGCTCCAGAAAAAGGCATATCCGATCGCGAACGAGGCAGCCAGGCCGAGAATGACCCAAAGCTCGAGCCCTGTACGGCGAGAGCGCCAAAGGCCGAAGAGCGCTAGCGCCACGAGCAAGACCCCACCAAACGACCAGCCCGGAAACTGCCACAAGTTCTGCTCGAAAGACACGCGTCCATCACCGGGCGTGAAGTGGAACGCGCTGGTGGAAAACACGCCCCGTAGCCCAAATCCAAGCTGATCCGTCGGGCCGGTGATCGTGAACGTGTTCCGCAGCGGACTTCCCATGAGCACCGTATTGAAGGAAAGCCAAGCCACGATCGGCACTACTGCGCCCAGCGCGCCCCATGCTGCAGTTGCAAACAGGAGGCGCGGTTGACGCCGCATGCTGATCGCGGCGGTTGCGACGATCGGAACGAGCAGAAGCATCCCGTCATAGGGCCGAGCGAAACACGCGACACCCCAGAGCGCTCCACCTGCGAATAATCGAGCAATCACGGGCCGCGTCACGGGTCCTTCGCGGCCGCAGCGACGAAGAGCGCCGCACACGAGAACGATGACCGAAAGCTCGAGGACGAGTTGGAACACGTACGGCAAATACGTGCCGGATTGCAGAAAGAATATCGGTGATAGTGCCAAGAACACGGCGGCGAGTAAGCCTTCGGTCCACCGTCCGAACATGTCGCGCCCGAGGACCCCGATGAGAGCTACGGCCGCCGCTGCTGTAGCTGCGGACCCGAGCCGCAACGATCCGAGCTTGTTGCCGATTTCCAAAACGGCCGGCCAGATCGGCGTGTACTTCAGGACTAGGCGACCGTCTCTGGCGCCAGAGGCCCATGGCCGAACGGAGCGAAGCTGCTCGGCAACGTGAGATGGCCCCGTCCGAGAAGCCGCGCCGAGAACACGTACATCCGCTCGTCATTGTTGATCGACCCGAGCGGGTATACGAACCGCCCGATGATCATGGCTGCTGCTGCTGCCGCGACGCTCAGGCCGAGCAAACCCCGGACACCCGGTCGGCGACTCCTGGCTACTTTGCCTCCGGTCGAGTCAGCGTCGCCACGACCGGCAACCGTCGCGCACGATCCGGGCAGAGCGTCGGGCAGCGGCATCGACCGCACATCATTACGCAACGCGCCGGACGTTAGACACATGGCCTTCGCAACGCGGGATGAGAAGTCTCCTACTCATAGGGTATACTTTTGCGTGCCTCGCGGAAACCCCTCTCCCAAGATGGCCATCACCGTCGATCCCGACGTGCACGCCGGCATCGTCGCGGCTGCTGCAGCAGATGGGATCAGCGTGTCGGCGTGGATGACGGAAGCCGCGCGCCGAGCACTCGTGATCAGAGACGGGATCGCGGCGGTCGCGGAGTGGGAGGCACAACACGGCGTGCTCACTGGCGAAGAGCTCGATGCCGCGCGCCGACGACTGACGAGTCGAGTACGACGCACTCGCCGTAGCGCATGAACCCGGCCGTCTACGACGCCGGCGCGCTCGTCGCCGCGGACAGGAACGAGCGGTCGATCTGGGCGGAGCATCGCGTTCGGCTCGAGGCCGGCGTTATCCCCCAAGTCCCTGCGCCGGTAGTCGCGCAGGTGAGCCGATCCGGTCGTCAGGCGCAGCTGCGTCGGTTGCTGCGCGGTTGTGATGTCGTCGCGTTCACCGAGATTGCGGCACACGCGACCGGGCGTCTTCTCAATCGTTCGAAGACAAGCGACATCGTCGACGCAGCCGTTGTCGTCCTGGCTGTTGCTCACTCGGCCGAGATCGTGACCTCGGATCGCGACGACATCGCGCACCTACTCGCCGCGGCACGCGCGACGCTTCCGATCGTCGTCACGTAGACGCAGCTGACCCGATAAAGGATGCGGAGGCGCGGTCAACCATGCTCGTCCGCCTCGATCAGGTGCCGAAAGAGCTTGCTAAGTTGCCGCAATTCTTCGGTACGCAGGGTGGCGATGGCGCGGGGCGGGCGGAAGAGGATTGCATCGACCGTCGCGATGGCGTCGTGGCCGGCGGTCGTGAGCGTGACCAATTTGCGACGTCGGTCGTCGGGATGGGGTTGGCGTTCGACCAAACCATGGGCCTCGAGCTTGTCAACAATGATCGTCGCGTACGGTTTGTCGACGCGGTTCGCCTCGGCAATTTGAGTCAGCGTCATGGGCCCGTTGCGCAGTTGGAAAAGGACTTTGCCTCGCCCGGCACCGAGGCGGAACCCGAGTGCCTTGGCCAGGTCGTCGTGGCGGTTGTGCGCGTCGACGAACTGATGCATGAGAGTCCACGCCTGCTCGGCAGGACCAGCGGACCGTTTGCGGCTCGACGCCCCCTGTCGTCGCGTCGGGCTCACCACGGAACCGTCTTTCCGAGGTAGTCGAGGTACTGCAGGCCGGCGCGGCCGCGCTGGGCGTCGACTGTCGTGACGAGGTTCGGGACGCTCTCCTCGATCGTGAGGCGGGCGTTCGGCCCTCCGAGTTCGGTCTTGACCCAGCCGGGGGCCATGAGCAGCAGCGTTCGAGCGTCATCCCGGTGGCGGGCGTCGTAGCTTCGCATCAGTTGGTTGAGCGCCGACTTGCTGGCGCGGTAGATCTCGAAGCGGCCGTTGTTGTTGTTGGCGACACTTCCTTGGCCCGAGGACATGACGGCGATGGTGCCGGCCGGGGTCACGAGATCCCCGATTGTCTCGATCACGCGCATCGGGCTGAGCGCGTTGGTGACCATCAGACGGGTGAACTCGTCAGTGCTCACATCCGCAGCCGTTTCCTCCGGCCTGTTGGCGACACCCGCGATGACAAACAGCAGATCGAAACGTCGGTCGCCGAGACGGCGGTGAAGCCCGTCAATCTGGTCGGGGACCGCGATGTCGAGGTCCTCGATCTCCAGTTGATCGGCGGAGGTGCTCTGCAAGGCGTTCAAAGCCGTGCGCTGCGGTCCGCGCACCGTGGCTACGACGTGTGCTCCGCGGGCGAGATATTCCTCGGCGAGCGCGAGCCCGAGTCCTCGAGACGCGCCGATCAGGAGAGCCGTCCGGGGTCGCGTTGTTGTGCTCATGAGTATTCCTTGCCGTCGGTCCAGGGCTCCTCGATCGCGGTGACTCTCATCGCGCCTCCTCGTGACTCAGGTCCTGTTGAGCCGGCTCGTGTCGTCGTTGTCGCGAGCAGGACTGCAAAGTAGTTATAGGAACTATAACAGTAGTAGCTCCTACAACGATTGCGGTCCAAGTCGGCGGACCAAGAACAGGGGCGCCGGATCGGCCCGGCAGGGCGCATGCATTCCTCGCTCCTGGCAACTCGAACCGCAGCGCCAGTTGGAGCCGCCGTTCCGTCATTCATCGCGTCGCGGTTGGCAGGCAGAGGCGCCTGCGACGAGCGCTCCGGGCGCGTGGGTTACGGGATGTTCAAACCGGAGATGCTGCGCGCAACGACCAAACGCTGGATCTCACTCGTGCCTTCGAAGATCCTGTAGCTCACTTTGCTGCGTAAGGACAGTGGTTGCACATCCGCCGAGCAGGTCCGATTCGGTGGGCTGGTCCGTCAAGTACGCCAGTGGTCGCGAGTTGTAGGGATGAGAGTACGGATGGAGCCCGAGCCATCCCGCCATCGCGCTCAGGAGGTCACGAGCGCGGCGGCCGCGGCGTCGACCAATTTTCGCGCTCGCTTCACCGCATTCCTCGCGTCGGCGCGACTGACGTGGCGCGTCTCGTAAGCCGCGGTCGTCTTGAGCGCGAGCAGTCGAGTCAGCTCGTTGGCCAGCGACTTCTCGACGCGAGCCAGAAGGCTCGGCGCGCTCGCGTGGTCCTGGTCGCTGGACCCTTCGCCGAGTCGAAGGCAGCACAGGGAGTCGGATGCGGCAATGCCGGCATGAACTGCGTTCGTCACGACGACGTCCGGTTCGAAGTCCTCGAGGGCAAGTCGTTCGGCCACGTCCAAAAATGCCACCGCCGACGAGTGACGCGAGCGCGCCTCGCCGACGGTGCAAGTTCGGCGGCGGGTCATCGGACTCTCAGGAGGGTTGATGACCCGTTGACGAGCTCAACCCCTTCCGAACGAAGCGACCGGACCAAGGGGTTCGAAGCCGCCACGAGTTCGCGGAACTGCCGGCGCGAGTAGTCGAGAATCTGGACGTCGTTGCCGGTGCTTGCTTCGATGAGATCCGAAAGGTCGCCGATCTGCTCCTCCCAACCGGCTGCGAGCTCGCGGCGAGCAACCACAACGACATCGATGTCTGACTCTCGACCGCCGTCGCCACGCGCGGCGGAGCCGAACATCCACGCCCCGGCCGCGGGAACGCTCCATTCCGCGATCGCCGCGCGGAGCCGTTCGACGAGCTCCCCACGCATACCGACGAGCTGCTCGAGTGCCGGAACCGCCAGGTGTCGACGGTTCAACTCGACTCGGACCGCTCGGCCGACCGGTGTCCGGTGAATCAAGCCGGCGTCGGCAAGATCGTCGATGATCCGTTGAGCCGTGGCCGGAGGCACTGCTGCCTGGAAGGCGAGCTCGCGACCGGTCACGGGCTGTCGCAGGCGAAGCAGGGCAGCGATGACCGCTCCACGGTGGCCCGGAATCACGTCTGCGATCGGGGTGGCTAGATCCATTCGACCAGAATACCAGCTTGACTCGTTATTAGGTCATATGACTCATCAGAGCGTCATATGACGCGCCAGCAACGGCGGGCCAACCATCATTTCCGCGCCCGATCGCTCGTGTCGCTCGCACTCCTCTGCGAAACCGTTCGACATTCTCGCACGCCCCCCCCTCGCTGAGTCTTCGCTGATCTCAGCACCCAGCCTCGGTCGGCCATGCGCGTTGTGCGAGTTTTCCGTCCGCGCCACGGTTTTCTCGCCCAACTGTTGGGCGGGATTAGGGGATGTGCAGGCCAGACACGGCGCGGGCGACCACGAGCCGCTGGATCTCGCTCGTGCCTTTGAAGATCGTGTAGGTCGTCAGCCCTCGTCCACCAGGTGGACCTCAGTGCCGCTGAGCTGCCGTGTGTTTCCAGCGCGTCCACTCCGTCTGTGGCGTATGACCGGTTGTAGGCATGAAAGTAGGGATGCGAAGCCGCGATCTTCGAGCGCATCTTCAAAACGGCCGGGGTGCGGACACCATCCCTACTCCGGCCCGCGGTTGACAGGTGGGTCGTCGTCCGTGAGAGTGCGCATTGATGACGGTCGAGTACCGGTCGCTCATGAGCGACAACGCCCGATGGGACGGCTTCGAGCTCAGACCGTCGGACATCGTGATCAGTACACCGTCGAAGTGCGGCACGACGTGGACGCAAATGTTGTGCGCCATGTTGATCTTCGACGGCCCGGTGTTCCCGGCGCCGCTGAGCGTCCTGTCGCCATGGTTGGATCAGATGATCCGACCGCTCGACGAGGTGCGAGCCGTGTACGCCGCGCAACAGCACCGTCGCTTCATCAAGACGCACACCCCGCTCGACGGTCTCCCGGTGCGGGACGATGTCAATTACGTCGTCGTGGGTCGAGACCCGCGCGACGCGATGATTTCGATGGAACATCACATGGCGAATATGGATCTCGAACGCGTCGTCGCGTTGCGGGGCGAAGCGGTGGGAAACGACGACCTCGACACGCTCCCGGAGCGACCACCGACCAGTGCCGACCCGACCGAACGGTTCCGCACCTTCGTGCGCGCGCAACCGGGAACCGGCGTCTACAGCCTGGCCGGCGTGTTGCACCACCTCGACACGGGGTGGCGTTGTCGCGGGAGCGGGAACGTCGTCATGTGCCACTACGCGGATTACAGCGCCGACCTTCCCCGCGAGATCGTGCGCCTCGCTGGCGCGTTGGACATCAAGATCACCCGGCGGCGCGCGCAGGAGCTCGCAGCGGAAGCGACCCTGGAAAGGATGCGTGACCGAGCCGACGAAGTCCTTCCGAACGCGGGAAAGATCTGGAGAGAAGACCGAGCCTTCTTCCGAGCGGGCAGCTTCGGCGAGTGGCGCTCCCGCGTGGGCGACGCCGACCTCGCGGAATACGACCGGACCGTCAACGCCGTTGCGTCACCCGATCTCGCGGGCTGGGCGCATGCCGGCCGCCTCGCATCCGGCATTGATCCCGACCAAGCAACAAGGGTGTGACAACGACGAAGTGCTCTCCAAAGCGAACCGTGTAGGTCCGAAAAGGAGAACAGTTCCGAGATCGAGCGACGCGTGTAACGGAATATGCAGGCCAGAGATAGCGCGAGCAATCACCAAGCGCTGGCTCTCCGAGGTGCCTTCGAAGATCGTGTAGCTCACTTTGCTCCGTAAGGGCAGTCG
>JBEPUZ010000011.1:0-39397 GCA_041691275.1 Actinomycetota bacterium
CGAGTTCAACGCCGACGCATGAAAATCATCCGACACCGGCGCCCCCGCCGCGGCGCACGCGGAGGTCTTGAACGTCGCGTCGGCACTCGACGCGGAGTTCGCAGCGGCGTCGGCCGACGTCACCTTGTAGTGATACGTCGTCGCGCAGGCCAGTCCGGAAACCACCAACGAGTGGGTCGTCACCAACGACGCATTCGCCACGTTCGCCCCGTAGGTCGCCGTCGCGCCCGAGTCGACCCGAGACGACGACGCCTCGTTCGTCGTCCAGGCAACGGTCGCCGACGCCTGGGTCGGCGTCGCGGTCACGCCCGAGATCACCGGCGGCGTGACGTCGCCACCGCCGCCGTCTTCGGGGACGATCGGCGACGCAGTGTTGAAGAAGTAGTCGACGTTCGCCGTCCACGCCGGCGCAGGCGTCCCCGAGTTCCCCGCGTACGGACCCACCTTGGCGACCGTCATCGCAAACGAGAACGAACCGCCGGTCACCCACGTGGAACCGTCGCGTGAGTAGGTGAACAGCCACGTCGAACCGGTCCGCTTCACCCGCATCCAGAACGGCGCCGCCGGCGACGGCGACAACGTCGTCGCGACCTTCACCGACGCCGTCGCACCCGAGATCGACGCCGCGAAGAGCACAATCGATCCACCCGCGTTGAACACGTCGAACCGCAACACCGTCGACGCGTCCTGCTCGACCAGGATCCCCTCATCCTGATACTGGGCCGTGCCCATCGACTCGAACTTCGACTCCACCTCGAAATCAGCGTTCGCGACCGGCTGCACCACCCGCAACGCGTTCAACCCATCCGACCACGTGTCGTGATTCGAACCCGCCGGCACCGACAACACCAACTGCGTGCCGTTCACCGCCACCGACCCGTTCCCCACCGGGTTCTCCACCGACCACAACGACGAGTTCAACGCCGACGCATGAAAATCATCCGACACCGGCGCCCCCGCCGCGGCGGAGGCGGGACTCATCGGGAGCGCGCCGATCACGGCGACGGCCGCGCCGATGGCGACGGCCCGAAAGCATCGAATTTTCACAACCAAGCCCCTCCCGCCAACTCGAGAATAATATCGCACGCGGCCACCCTCCGCGAGGCGTCTTCGTCAGTTGTCACGTTGAGCGCGAGGCTTCGTGCGCTACCCCGACGTACGGCCCAGGGCTCGGACGCGGTTCGCACCCCTGGAAAATGCGGCCGAACCTGCCGATAGAGACGGGGCGCCGCGCGAAATATCTGCGCGGCGCACCGATACGATCATCAGCTCGAAGACGGACTCTGGAGCGTTGCGCGTGGTCAAGAGGCCGATGACCGACGAGCCCACCGCGTCCGTCGAGGAGCTGAGCGGCGCATCCCTGCTCAGCGGCGGTGTGTGGGTCATCGCGAGCCGGGCGCTGCCGCAGATCTACGTGTTGGTGTCGTCGGTCCTGATTGCCCGATTCCTCACGGTCGGCGACATGGGCCGCCAGAGCTACATCTCGTTCGTGTCCGCGTCCCTGGTGATGGTCTGCAGCTTCGGCCTGAGCGGCGCGCTCGTGCGGTACGGCGGCGAGCTCGTCGGCCAGAACCGCCTGGCCACGCTGCGCGGGCTGATCTGGTGGTCGACGAAGATCCAGATCTTCGGCGCGGTCCTCACCGGCGTGATCATGGTGATCATCGGGGCGTTCAGCCACGATATGCAGGCATCGTGGATGTGGGCCGCAGTCGCCACCGCGTTCGCCACCTTCCAGAACGTCCCCAACGGGATCCTCAGTGTGCTGCGTCGCTGGCGGGAAGCCTCGATCATCACGCTGGTCATCGGCCTCTTGTTCACGGTCGGGATCGCGGGCGTTCTCGCGATGGGCGGCGGCGTCGCCGGCGTCTTCGCGGTCGGCGCGGTGCTGTCGATCGTCGCGATGGTGTGGACGACCTGGATCGCCCTGCGCGTCCTCAACTCGGTCGCGCCCCGGTCGGCCCCGTACGAAGAGCTGAAGCGCCCGATGATCGGGTACTCGGCGACGATCTGGGCCGGCTTCCTCCTCACGCTCGTGGTCTTGCGACGTTCGGAGTTCTTCTTCCTCGATCGGTACTCGACCGCCGACGCCATCGCGTACTACTCGGTAGCCTTCGCAGTGGTCTCCGGAATCGGCTCCGCGGTCGAGTCGCTCTCGGGGGTCGTCGCCCCGACGGTCGCCGCGCTCCACGGCTCGGGCGATTCCGAACGCATCAGCTCCGGCTTCTCGCGCGCGTCCCGGCTCGTGATCCTCGTATGCCTTCCGATCAGCACGTTCGGGATCGTGTTCGGTCCACCGATGATCCGGCTCGTGTACGGCGACGACTACGCACGTACGGCCGGACCGCTGCGCATCATGTTGCTCGCGTTCCCGATCATCGCGTTGATGAGCCTGTGCAGCGGATTGCTCTGGGGCGTAGGCCACGTCAAGGCCTGGCTGATCGTCTTCTGCTTCGCCGCGGTTGTCGACGTCGGGCTCGACATGCTCCTCATCCCCGGCCATGCCGAGGTCGGCGCCGCATGGGCCAACAACACCGCCCAGGTCGTCGCGTCGGTGCTGATCGTCGGCTACACGATTCGCAAGTTCGGTCCCCTCGACTGGCAGGGCCTCGTGCTGGTGCGCGCCGGGATCGCCGCGATCGTCGCGGCGGCGGGCGGATGGATGTGCGTAGTGCTCGTCGCGGGCGCCGAAGGCATCGTCGCGGGCGTCGTGGTCGCCACATTGTTGTTCCTTGCGCTGTCACGGCTGCTGCGCACCGTGCCCGAAGACGACGCCCGGTGGATCGGCGACTCGGTGCACGGGAAGGTGGGGAGCGTAATCGCCGGATTCGTGGGCCTGGCCGCGGCCGACCGACCCGAAGAGCTGATCGGTAGCTGATCGTGACCCGCACCTCCGACGCGTCGGACGCTCCTTCTCGCATCGCGTTCGTCGCCCAACCAATCGACCGCATCCTGCCGCCGCTGCAGAACTCCGTCGGCGCGTGCACGTGGGGCCTCGCGGGGTCGCTCGCCGCGACCGCCGACATCACGGTGTACGGACGCCGCAACGGGCACGACGGAGTGGCCGAGAACGAGGAGCACGCAGGAATGCGCTTCCGTTTCCTCGACGCGCCCCGCCCCGACCGGCTCCTGTTCCGCGAGTACGCGCGCCTTGCGCCGTGGCTCCGTCCACTCAACCGCGGCGTGACGCCACCGATCTCGTCGTCGCCATTGCTGTTCCCGGTCTACACGCGAGCCGTCGCCCGCGAGATCGGGACACGCGACTTCGACGTCGTGCACATCCAACACAGCACGCAGTTCGTGTCGCCGGTGAAGGCTCGAAGCCCGCGGTCGGCCGTGGTGCTCCAGCTGCACGCGGAGCTCTATCCGCAGAACAACCTCAAGATGATCGAGCGCCGGCTCGAGCACGCCGACCTCGTCGTCAGCGTGAGCGACTACATCACAGACCTGACGCGCGAGCAGCTCCCCCAGCTCGCCGACCGGTGCCACACCTTGTGGAACGGCATCGATCCCGGCGAGTTCCCGGTCGCAAAGGATCATCGGAACCCGTCGGGTCCGCTGACGATCATGTACGCAGGGTCGGTCTCGCCACACAAAGGCGTGCACCTTCTCATCGACGCCTTCGTCTCCATCGCGAGCACGTACCCCGAGGCGCGTCTCGACCTCGTCGGCCCCCTGCACACTGTCCCCTGGTCGGAGACGTACCCGATGCACGACCGCCGGCGCGAGCACGAGATCGCGCAGATGTACACCGGCGACTACATCGCCGAGCTTCGCGCGTCGATCCCACCCGGGCTCGCCAACCGGATCGCCATCCTCGGCGGAATCCCGCGTGAGGAGTTGCTGGCGCGGTATTCCGCCGCCGACGTGTTCGTGTTCCCGTCGATCTGGGACGAGGGCTTCGGGCTTCCGCCGGTCGAGGCGATGGCCGCCGGCGTACCCGTCGTGGCGTCGCGTTCCGGCGCGGTGTCGCACACCGTCGTCGACGGTCAGACGGGAATCCTCGTCGACAAGAACGATACGGCCGCGCTCGCCGACGCGATGAGCCGGTTGCTCTCGGATCGCGAGTTGCGAGCCGTCATGGGTGAGCGCGGACGGCGGCGCGCACTCGATCTCTTCACGTGGGATCAAGCCGCGGCCCGTGCAACCGAGCTCTACGAGCTGGCCCGCGGGCGCGTCCGCACGGCCTGAGCGCGTTCGAGTCGGGTCAGTACGAGCCGAGAGTGCCGGTGACCCGGGCGGCCCGAAGCGCCTTCTTCAATACGAACAACGAGAGCGGGAGCAGCACGATCGCGAACGCCGTCAGCGCGGCGTAGTCGCCCCCGACCTGCGTCACCGATTTGCCGTTGATGAGTCCCTCCCGGAGCACCTGGAGCGCGTAGAACGGCGGCAGGAGATGGGCGACCCCCTGCAGGAAACCGGGCAGGACTGCGATCGGGAACAGCGCGCCCGCCAGGAAGTTGGTCGTCTGCGTCACCAACGGGGTGAAGGGATCGCCGCGCTTGCTCAACACGATGAACGACGCCGAGATGGCGCCGATCGCGGCGAACAACGCGAGCGTGGCCGGCATCGCGAGCACGGCGGTCAGCATTCCGCTCGCCTGGAAGTTGGCGCCGAGGCCGACGATCGCAACTCCGAACACGAACGTGATCTCGACGAGCGCGAATCCCAACGGGATCAGCAACGAACCCAGGAAGAGGGTCGGGAGCGCGGTCGGCGTCGCGAGCAACACCTCGAGCGTGCCGCTCGTCTGTTCGGCTTGGATCGTGTCGCTGAAAGCGCCCAGGCCGACACTCGAGATCGCGCCCAGCAGAAGCCCGATGAGGACGAACTCGAAGTAGTGGCCGGCGTATTGGGCCACCTTGGCCGGGTCGACGATCTTGGCGATGAAGTAGTAGACGCCGACGCTCACCGCGATCGAGAAGAAGCGCGTCATCAGCGCGAACTGGTACGAGACCTCGACCCAGAAGTCCCGGCGTGCGATCGCGAGCATCTGCGCGAACGGTGTCGACTTCGCACTCGTGGGCCCGTCGGAGATGTGCGTGTGGGTGCTCGAGGCGCTCACGTGTCGCTCACCTCCCGTTCGAGGATCTCGAGCAGATCGCGAGCAACTTCGTGGAAGCTGCCGTCGCCGATGGGGCCAACGTGACGGACACCACCGTCGATGAGCACCACGACGCGATCGCACCACGTCGCGACCTCGTCCATGCGATGACTCGACAACAGCACCGAGCGCCCGGTGTCGGCCTGCTCCCGTAGCAACTTGCCGACGGTGACGCTCGCGAGCGGATCGAGGTTCTGGGTCGGCTCGTCGAGCACGATCAACGCGGGCTCGGCCATCACCGAGCGGGCGATGTTCAAGGCGGCGCGCATCCCCGACGAGTACCCCATGACCCGGCGGTCGCGATGGGCGAGCCCGAGTCGTTCGAGGAGCTCGGTGGCGCGGCGCTTCGCTTCGGGGAGCGGCAGCCCGGCCAGCACGCCGAAGAACTCGAGGTTCTGGCGGCCGTCGAGGCGCCAGTACGTGGCCCGGTCGCCGCTCAGGACGAGTCCGAGCTTCTTGCGCGCTTCGCGCGGCGACGCCAGCACGTCGACACCGTCGATCGTCACCGACCCCGTCGACGGTTCCAACAGCGTGGCGATGATCTTGAGGAGCGTGGTCTTCCCGGCGCCGTTCGGCCCGACCAGTCCGACGATCTCCCCGGCACCCACATCAAAGGTGACGTCGCGCAGCGCGTCGACCGTCGTCGTCGACGCAGTCCGCACGAAAGGCCGCAGGTACCAGGGCGCGCGCATGTACTGCTTGCCAACGCCATCGAGCTGCAAACTCACGGCCGCAGCCGATCGTCAGGCAGCGGACGACACGAAACCCAGGCGGACGAGTTCATCAAGAAATGCTTCGACGTCCGCGGTGGCCTGCGTGAGGCCCACTTGGGGGAACTCGGCGCTCACGACCCCCGCCAGCCGAGCGACGGAGCTCGACGCCTCTGCCAGTGTCCGCCAGATCAGCGAACCGACCGGATTGAGCGTGACGAGCTCGCTCGAGGCCTGGTCGATGAGCATCACCTTGACGTCGACCTGTTCCCACAGCACACCCGGGGCGACGTCGAAGTTCGTCGCGAGATCGGAGTTTGACAAGTTCTGGTCCCTTTGTCCGGTTTTGACGATCAAACACCCACATCAGGTCGATACCACAGTCCGTGCGCGAGCCGCCGCTCTGCAACGCCGGAGAGTAAGGGTATACCTGCGATTATCGTACGAAACGTGCAATGACCGAAGGGACTGCTCAACCACGCACCACAGCTGTCCGAATACGTAACGTGGGGGTGCTACCGTTCTCCGCTACATACGGTCGGTCAATTACTTTGCGCCCCATTGGCCGAGTTCGTCAGGGATTCGCAGCATGAATCGAGATGCCTCTTCCGACATTCCCGGCGCTCCGGCGGCCGGGACACGTGTCCTCGTCACCGGTGGTGGCGGCTTCATCGGTGGTTGGCTGGTAGCCGACCTGATCCGGCGGGGCTACGAAGTGCGGGCGGCCGACCGCAAGCCTTACGGCGACTGGTACCAGGTCCATTCCGGGGCCGAGAACCTCGTCCTCGACGTCAGCGAGCTCGGCGCGTGCCGGACCGCCGTCGACGGCATCGACCAGGTGTTCAACCTCGCCGCCGACATGGGTGGCATGGGCTTCATCGAGCTCAACAAGGCCGCGTGCATGCTCACGGTGCTCATCAACACCCACATGTTGATGGCCGCCAAGGACGCCGGCGTCAACCGCTTCTTCTACTCGTCGTCCGCGTGCGTCTACGCGGCCGACAAGCAGATCCAGACCGACGTGACGGCGCTGCGCGAAGAAGACGCGTACCCGGCCATGCCCGAGGACGGCTACGGCTGGGAGAAGCTCTTCTCCGAGCGCATGTGCCGGCACTTCGAAGAGGACTTCGGCCTCACGACGCGCGTCGCCCGCTACCACAACGTCTACGGACCGCAGGGCACCTGGGACGGCGGTCGCGAGAAGGCGCCGGCAGCGATCTGCCGCAAGGTCGCCACCGCGGTGCTGAACGAGCTGCACGAGATCGAGATCTGGGGTGACGGCGAGCAGACCCGCAGCTTCACGTTCATCGACGACTGTGTCTACGGCACCGAGCGCCTGACGTGGAGCGACGTGAACGAGCCGTTGAACATCGGTTCGAGCGAGCTCGTCTCCATCAACCAGATGGTCGACATCGTCGAGGACATCGCCGGCATCCAGCTCGAGCGCAAGTATTTACTCGACGCGCCGAAGGGTGTCCGCGGGCGGAACTCTGACAACACGCGGATCCTCGAGCTGTTCGGTTGGGAGCCCAGCACGACGTTGCGTGCGGGCCTGGAGCAGAACTATCGCTGGGTCTACGACCAGGTTTCCAAGACTCTCGGTCGGTGAGCCGGTCGGGCCCGCCCGACCGGACGAGGAGCATCGGTGGCCGCGCAGACTCCGCGTGACGCGACGATCTGCATCACGACCTATCAACGACCTCTCGGTCTCGCCCGGCTGCTCGACGCGATCGCGCAACTCGAGGTTCCGATGGGCTGGGAGTTCGACGTCGTCGTGGTCGACAACGATCCCGAGGCTTCCGCGCGCGCCACGGTCGACGCCGCGGCATCGGGCGCGATCGGCACCACGGCGACGCACGTGCGGTACGTGCTCGAACCCGCGCGCGGCATCGCCCAGGTCCGCAACCGCGCGCTCGCCGAGACGCAGTCGGCGTCGTGGGTCGCGTTCCTCGACGACGACGAGTGGCCCGAGCCGAGCTGGTGGCGCCGCCTGGTCGAGGTGGAAACCCAGACCGGCGCCGACGTCGTGATCGGCCCCTCGGAGCCCGTGTTCGAGACCGACCCACCCGCGTGGATCCGCGAAGGTGGGTTCTTCGAGCGGGAGCGCTTCCCGACCGGCACCGACATCCCATCGTGGCGCGCGCGCACCAGCGGCGTGCTGATCCGGCGTTCGTGCTTCGAGAAGCTTGGCGAGCGTCCCTTCGACGAGCGCCACCCACTTGCCGGCGGCGAGGACATCCGGTTCTTCAAAGAGGTCGAAGACCTCGGGGCCCGCATCGTGTGGGTCGACGACGCCATCGTGCGCGAGTTCGTACCTGCATCCCGCTCGAACGCCCGCTGGTTGCTGCGCCGCTCGTTCCGGATCGGCAACTCCCGCAGCGTCGCCCTCCTACTCGACGGCGCGAGCGTCTCCCGGCGCGCCAAGCGCGTCGCGCGCGGACTCGTCGACATCGGTATCGGTGTCGTACGCCTGGTGGGCGCGCGGACCAAAGCGCAGCGCATGACGAGCGTCGCTCACTCCGCCCTCGGGCTCGGCCTCATCGCCGGTGCCGTCGGCCTCCGCTACGACGAGTACGTCGTCATCCACGGCCGATGACCCACACCCACGTCCTCGTGGTGACCCACTCCGAAAAGGTGTGGGGAGCCGAACGCCAACTGCTCGAGCTGCGCCCGCGCCTGGCCGATGCCGGGATCCGCATGACCCTTGCCTGCCGGCCCGATTCCGAGCTCGGACGGGCGTGGACCGCCACCGGGTCGGAGACCGTCGCTTACGTGCCCGCCGGTCCGCTCGGGCTGCGGGACGCCGACGGGAGCCGGAGCGGCCTCGCGTCGGTCGCGAAACAGGTGCGCGTCACCGCCGTGGACGCACGTCGACTCGTCCGCCTGATCCGCTCGGTCGGCGCCGACATCGTGGAGTCGTACACGCTGAACGCGAACGTCGAGGTCGCACTGGCGGGACGGCTGACGCGGACACCCGGTGTGCTCGACGTACACGACATCGTCGTCCCGGGTTTCGGCCGCCGCGTCCTCGGCCTCGCGGCGACGACCGCAAATGTGACCATCGCGAACAGCCGGGCAACGGCGTCGACCATCGGCCGCGGCCGGGTCGAGATCGCGTATCCCGGCGTCGACATCACGCGCTTCTCCCCCGGTCCGGCCGATCCCGCGATCCGGGCCCGGCTCGCGGCGCGCCCCGATCGCCCGATCGTCGGCATCCTCGGGCGCGTCGACCCCGAGAAGGGCATCGACGTGGTGGCGCGGGCGGTCGCCCAGTTGCGCGACCCGCTCGACGACACGCAGTTCGTCGTCGTCGGCGCATCGCTCATGGCCGGTCAGGCTTACGACACAAAGCTGCGGGCCGCCGTCGAGAAGCTGCTCGGCGACCGCGGCCGTTTCGTCGAGCCCACGAACGATGTACCCGGCGTCATGCGCGGTCTCGACGTGCTGGTAAACGCGTCACGCGCCGAGCCGTTCGGTCTCACCGTCCTCGAAGCCCAGGCCTGCGGAGTGCCCGTAGTGGCGAGCGCGGCGGGCGGCATTCCCGAGTTCGTGACCTCCGACCTCAACGGGTTGCTGTTCCCGCCCGGCGACGAAGTCGGATTGGCCAAGGCCCTCACGCGCGTGCTCTCCGACTCGGCGCTGCGCACCCGACTGGCGGCCGCGGCCGTCGAGAGCGCGCGCACAAAGTCGATGGACAACCAGGCCGCGGTGGTCGCCGACGTATATCAATCCCTCCTTCCCCGTCGTTAGGATTTGCCGTGAGTATGCCGCTCCCCCTCGAAGACGCGCCCACGCCGGCGTCGGTGCGCGTCACGATCGCGCTACCCGTGTACAACGGGGAGAACTTCATCGAGCGCGCCCTCGAAGCGATCCTCGGCCAGACGTACGAGGAATTCGAGCTCTTGATCTCCGACAACGGCTCCACTGACAGGACGCGAGAGATCTGCACCCGCTACGCGGCCCAGGACTCGCGCATCCGCTACATGCGGGCCGAGGTCAATCGGGGCGCGGGCTGGAACTACGAGAACGCGCGCGCCCACGCCCGCGGCACCGACTACTTCAAGTGGGCCGCGCACGACGACGTCATCGCGCCGACCTTCCTGGAGCGCTGCGTCGCCGCGCTCGACGCCGATCCCGAGGCGGTCCTCGCGTTCAGCGGGGTCGCCGCGATCGACGCGAACGGCGAGCTCATCCGATTGAAGAAGCGTCAGGTCGAAGCTACGAGCCCGCGTCCGAGCGACCGATTCCGCGGTGTCATCCGCACCGACGCCGACCCCGAAGCCGTCTTCGGGCTAATGCGGGTGAGCGCGCTGCAGCACACGCGCGGCCAGGGCGACTACGTCGCGTCGGATCGGGTGCTGCTCGCCGAGCTCGCCGTCCAGGGAACCTTCGTCGAGGTTCCCGAAGTGCTCCTGTTCAACCGCGACCATCCGAACCGGTCGGTACGGATCACCGGCGGCGACTTCCGCAAGTTGACCTCGTGGTTCGCGCCCGACAAGGCCGAACAGTTCATGCCGAACTGGCGCCTGTGGCGCGAGTACGCGCACGCGGCGCGTCACGCGCCGGTCTCGTTGCTCGAACGACTGCGGTGTCTGTGGCTGCTGCCGGCGTTCCTCCGCGGCCACGGCAAGAAGCTCGTCGGCGACCTACGCTTCCTCATGCTGAGGCTCTTCCGTCCGTGGAAGAAGCCCTCGGGCACCGCGCTTCCCGACGCCGCGTACAACGTCTTGATGATCGACGCGTCGGATCGCGGTGGCATCGCCCGGTACACGGCCGCGCTCGTCGGCGACCTGCGCGAGAACGGCATCGCCGTCGCGCTCTCGGCCCCGGAAGGCAACGAGCTGAACGCCCGGGCCATCTCCCACATCCCCTGGGGTGACGAGCTCGCCGGTTGGCCGCGCTGGCGGCTCACGCTCCTCTTCCTGCGCGAGATGCCGCGTCGCGCCTTCGGCCTGGTCGCCGCGGTGCGCGACGCCCATCCGCGCGTGCTGCATCTGCAGGCCAACGTCGGCGGCCCGTTCGACCCGCTGCTCATGCGCTACTGGCGGCGTCGCAAGATCCGCGTCGTGCGTACCGTCCACGACGTCGTCGCGCATGACCGCACCCGCTCGGCCCGGCGCGATCAGAAGGTCTGGCGCCTCGCCGACGTCGTCGTGGTTCACGGTGACGAAGCCCGCGCCGCGGTCGAGGCCGCCGCGCCGGGGACGCTTGTCTACGTGATCCCGCCCGATCCGCCCCGCATCACCGCGCCGACACGGGCCGAGGCGCGCGTCCAGCTCGGCATCGACGATCGACCGCGGGCGCTGTTGCTCGGCATCATGCGGTCGTACAAGGGCCTCGGCCTCGTCGCCGACGCGTGGCCTGCAGTGCGCGCCGCGATCCCCGACGCCGTGCTGACGGTCGCGGGATCCGTGCCCGAGCCGATGGCCGACCTCGACCGCCTTGCGGGTCTCGATGGCGTCGACCTGCGGGTCGGGTGGATGAGCGACGACGACCTCCTGCGCTGGGCCTCGGCCGCCGACCTCTGCCTTTTGCCGTACGCGCACGGCGTGCACTCCGCCATCATGCACAGCGCCGTGGTGGCCGGCACTCCCGTGCTCGCGAGCCCGCCGCTGGCCGAGGAGGTGCAGCGCTTCCTCGCCGGCCGTATCGTCCCCCTCGACCCAGGGCAATGGTCGCGGGCGATGATCGAAGCGCTGTCGTCGCATCCGTTGGCGCCCCCGGCGGTACCAGCGCGCGGCGCCCAGGTCCGCGCGACGAAGGCGATGTACCGCCGGCTCCTCGACCGCTGACGCGCCTTCAGCGAACGAGCGCGGCGCGGGCGTCGATGGCGTCGTGCACGCCGCGGGTTCCCCGGATCAGGACGACTCCTCGGCACGGCACGCCGGCCTGCTGCATCAACTTGACCGCGGCGACGATCTCGGTAACCGACGACGAGCGTTCGTCGGCCGCGAGCACGCACGCCACGAACCTCTCACTGGCGGCGCGCAGGCAGAGTTCGTCGACCGGTGGTCCCGCGATGGCGCCGATCCCCGGCAGCGCGCCTGCACCTCTCGCCTCGTCGACGACGAAGCGTTCCTCTTCCCGGTCGAGCCGATCGGCCAGCCAGCGCGAGAGAAGCGGATCGTTCATCGACGTCACGACGAGACGACCGTCCTCGTAGTCGTCGGAGAGCAGCACGGCGACGACCGCCTGCATCCCGCCACGGTTCGCCCGCCTGCGTCCGGCATTCACCGTGCCGACCACCCGCACGCCCCGGCGCCGGAGCGCGCCCGCGACGTCGCGGGCTTCTTCGAGGCGTTGCGCGCCGAACGCCGTCATCACGAACGCGAAGAAGGCGAACGCGACGAGGGCGACGAAGCTGATGATCTTGACGCGACGTCCTGTGGGCACCGAGCCTGCAGCCGGGTCGAGCAGCTGCACTCCGAGGTACGGATCGTTCTTCATCTTCTCGACCAAGGTCCGCGCGATGGCGCTGCTCCAAGCCGTCGCCGCGTTGGGATCCTGCGACTCCACGTTGACGAAGAGCGAGCTGTCGACGTCGTCGACGCTCGCGCTCACGGTCACCGGAATCGCCGCGTACTCGTCGGCAACCGCGGTCTTGGCCTGCTTCTGCAACGTCGCGCTCTCGGCCACCGCGATGACGTTGGGCAGGATCACGCGCAACACCGACGCCGACGCCACCTGAAATTTCTCGGCGCGCGGCGTGATCAGGATGGTGCTCGTCGCCTCGTACTTCTGCGTCGAACGACCGACCGCGAGCACCCCGATGCAGAGCACGAGGATGGTCACGACGATGCTCGCCCGCAGGTGCCGGCGCAACGCACGACGGAACTCGATCAGATCCATACCGACTCCAGGAACTCGGACTCCGCGGCCTCCGACTTCCGGGCCTGGGCGATGATGCCCACGAAGAGTCCCAGAATGACGGTGAACCGGTATTTCTGCGTGATGCTCTCGAACAGACCCTTCGACACGAGCTGCACCAGGAGGATCCCGGAGCCGACCGCGATGGCCGCGATGGCCGAGCTCCGGGCGTTTCGCCAGGTGACGAACGCGCTCCACAGCGACGCGCTCAACGCGAGCCCGAACAGACCCAGTCCGACGACGCCGGTCGTCACGACCAGGTCGATGGCGATGTCGTGGAAGTCACCGCCGGTGAACGGATCCTCGGATCCGTTCGACTGGAAGATGTTGAAGTCCTGACCGAGACCGGTCCCGAACACCGGATGGGCCTCGGCGATCTTGCGACCGAATGTCCACACCGTCAACCGGATGTCGGCCGACTGGGTCTTGCCGACACCAGTGAAGCTCCCACCCAGCTGGGACACGACCGGAACTGCAGACGACGTGGGACTCGTCCGCGCGTTGACGATCGCGATCGCGCCCAGCGGTATCGCGATGACCGCCAGCACCGGGAGCAGTTGCGAGAGTCGAGCGTTCGAGCGACGGCGCCACGGTCGCCCCGTCATCACCACGACCATGCACGCGAGGGTCACGAGCAACCCGATGAGCGCGGCCCGCTGACCGGTCACGATGCCGGCGACCATCATGAGTCCGCACCACGCCACGACCCCGACGCGCGGAGTCGGGTGACAGATCTCGACGATCAGGAGGAGGAACGAGAGCGACAGGAGCACGGTCGCGGAGTCGGAGCCCAGGCTCGAACCGAACCCGGCCTGGGGCAGGATCGGGAACGTCACCGCGTGCTTCGTGAACGCCGCGAGAATTGGGACGAGCGACATCAACCCCATGGTCCAGGCCGCTTTGCCGACGAACGACGGTGACGTCACCGACGACAGCGGCACCCCGGCCATCAGGATCGCCATCCCGCCCGCCTCGAGCACGAACTTCTCCTGGAAGATCACGAGCGCCGACGCGTGACCGTTCGCGAGCCCGAGCGGCACCGCGATCGTGAACATCGCGAAGAACGCAAACCAGAGGAGCCCGGTCCCGGTCACCCGGCGCGGGAGCCCGCGCACGATGAGCCGGGCCAGGAGCGCGACCACGATGACGAGGTCGGCGGCGCGGTAGTCGTGACCGAAGATCGTCGGCCTCAGGATCCCGGCCGGCTCCGCGCCCCCATCGGGGTATACCAGCGCGTCGAAGACGACGATCGCGAGCGTGACCACCACGATGATCTCGGGACGGCCGCGTTCTTCGAGGACGACGCACACGATGACGCCGACGATCGCGACCACCGCGAGGGCGATGATGATCACTGCACCCTCACCAATCCGAACCCAGCCCTCGACGATGGTAGTTCACCCTCATCGTCGGCTTTGGCCACGGCTTGAGCCCGGTGTCCCGGCCGGGCGTCGTAGTCGGTCGGGGTGTCGTACCCGGTGGGGGTGTCGTACCTAGCCGGACGTCGTGCCGCCCGTCACCCAGAGGTTGTCGAGGTTGAGATACTGCGACGAGCCCGAGTCCCGGTCCATCCACACCTTCAAGGTGTGCGTCCCCGGCGTCAACCTGGGGTGAAGGGTCAGCATCGACCACCAGTTCCAGTCGTCGGTGCCCGGGAACGTCTGGTTCGCCGACAGGACCGAGCCGTCGAGCTCGATCTTGCGGGACGCGTCCCCGTTCCCGGCCGAGTAGCGCAGACCGAGGCTCGCGGGACCGTCGCCGACCGTGAAGGTGAAGGTCACGTACTGCCCCTGCGTTCCCCAGCAGCAGATGTACGGCGCGCTCTGGGCCCCCGACCACCGGCTCTCGGTGGGGATGTTCGACGCCGACGTGCCCGCCGCGATTACGAGAATCGGCGAGACGGTCAGGTTGTCGAGGTTGAGGTACTCGTGCGAGCCCGCGTCGTAGTCCATCCAGACCGTGAGGGTGTGGTTTCCGGGCGTGAGCGTCGTGCGCAGTGACGACGTCGACCAGTTGCTCCAGCTCGCGGTCGCCGGGAACGTCCGGTCCGCGTCGAACACGGAACCGTCGAGGTTGACCTTGCGCGACGCCGTGCCGTTCCCGGCGCTGTAGCGCAGCGCGAGCTCGGTCGGGCCGCCGTCGGAGTGGAACGAGAACGTGACGTACTGACCCTGGCTCCCCCAACAACAGATGTAGGGCGCGTTCTGGGCGCCGGGCCACCTCGTCTCGGTCTCGAGGTTCGTGTCCGACGTGCCCGCCGCGATCACCTGCGTCGAAGCGCGGTTCGGGTCGGGAGCCGGCTGCGTCGGAACGGGCACCGTCGCTGCCTCCGTCGTCGGCGTCGTCGGGGTGTCGGTCGTGGGCGTGTCCGGCGGCGCGTCGGTCGTCGGCGTCGTGGCCGGTGGTGCCGTCACCGTCGTGGTCGGGACCGGCTTCTTCGTCGTCGGCGTGGTGGCCGGAACAGGCTTCTTGGTCGTCGGAACCGCGACCACTGTCGCCGGGCTCGACGAGCCGCCGAACAGCGCCTTGAACCGCGCCTGCGCCTGCGGGAAGTGCGACAGCATGTGATTGCCGTCCTGGGCCGCGTCCTCGTTGAAGTACGAGTGGTAGGCGAGGCTGCCCGCGCCCGACGACGGAAGGCTGTTCATCCAGTCGAACATCCCCTGGATGAACGTAGGGTCGTCGTTCCCGGCGTTGCCTGCCGATTCCGAGCCGCCACCGGCGAGCGCCCACTCGGGATAGCTCACCTGCTTGCCGTGCGTGATCGCGAAGTCGCGTTGGAACTCGAGGTTCGGGATGATCTTGGCGAACGCCGCGTTCGGATCGGCCCACGTCTGCGTCGACGAGTTCCACGCGACGCCGAGGCCCTTGTCGTACACGTCGAGACCGATGATGTCGACGTAGTTGTCACCGGGGTACGCACCCATCTGACCTTGCAACCAACCGGGGTCGCCGTTCCAGTCGAAACGGAAGTTCGGCGAGACCGAGCGGAAGACGTTCACGACATGCTGGAACGCGCTGACCCACAGTGCGTTGTTGCCGTTCGACGACCACGGCATCCAGCCGCCGTCGAACTCCCAACCGAGCCGGATGATCGCGTCGCCGAAGCCGCCCGCGCGCATCGACGTCGCGGCCTGCTGGTAGAGCGAGTCGTTCGAACCGTTGGCGCTCGCTTGCAGACCGGCACGCGCGGTCGCCTGACCCGCGGCGGTCGTGGCGTCGACGAAGCCGCCGAACGCGAGTGGGATCGACTCGACCAACGTCGTGCGGTTGGATACCACCTGGAAGGCGCCGGCCTTGGTGACCTCACCCCAGACACTCCCCGCGAAGTTTGCGGCGTTGCCGTCGGCGAACTGCACGACGTAGTTCGCGTCGTGCCCGAGCCACGACTCGAGCGACGTGAGTTGGGCGACGCTTCCGTAGCCGGGGTAGAAGCCCAACTGCGAGATAGCAGGACGACTCGCGGCCGAAGCGTTGCTCAGAACACTCGCGCCGACGAGTCCCGTTGCACACACTGCTGCGATGAGCACCATGACGCGTGTGCGCATGAATGCGTGACGGCGTCGGCGCCGAAGCAAGCGCTGCCGGCGACTTCGGCGACCGTCTTCGATCGACCATTCACGTTCGGTGCGAGACGTGGACAACGACACTCATGACCCCCCCGGTCAAGACACGGACCCCCTTCCAATCGTCTGGTCTACCCAAAACCTTGATCACGAGGGGTATTCGCCGCCTCTTCGTTTTCACGACGTTCATCGCGACAGCGCGCAATTCGACTGATACCCGACCAACCTTCACGCGCGTCGCGGACGCGGTCGCGCGATGCGCGACTCGACGAACGCTCATGTCGCGTACAGCGCGCAACACACGTTCTCGAATCCGACTCCGCGACCGATGAGAACACGTGTCGAGCGCAACTTCTG
The DNA here is from genome assembly GCA_041691275.1 of Actinomycetota bacterium. GTDB lineage: Bacteria > Actinomycetota > Acidimicrobiia > IMCC26256 > PALSA-610 > PALSA-610. The sequence goes on from JBEPUZ010000011.1 coordinate 16,602, forward strand.
GTGCACGCACGTGTCGCATCTGCGCACTGCGCATACGCGAATGTCGGTAGGGAGACGCGCGTCTGTCGCGCGACTTGCAGCTAGCGTGAAACGGTGACGCATCGAGAATCGCGCCGGCAGGGTTCTCGTGGTTCCGCTCCGCGTTCAGTGCCCGTGTGGACGCGCGACGCGCGCATCGGCGTCGCCCTCGTTGCAATCGCGAGTGGGGTCATCGGCGCGACAGCAGGGTGCGCACCTGTTGGCGGATCAGTCACCGATCACGTGTTCACGGGTATCACTGCGGCCACTGTCACGTTCGCGGCCGCGCAGGCTTCCGGAGCCGCTCTCGTCGTCGCGGCTGCGGCCGTCGTCGCCGCGGGCGTGTGGTGGGAGTGGCACGTGGTGGGTGTCGTCGCGCTCGTGGGAATCGGCGCGCTCGAGCTCCGCAAGCAGCACCTGCCTGCGATACGCGCGCTCATCGGTGCGTTGCTGGTGCAGGTCCTGCTGCGACTTCCGTGGACGTCACCGACGCGCGGATCGGCCGTGTTCGCGCTCGTGGTGATGCTCGTGCTGGTCGCGTCGGGAATACGGCGCGCGCCGGCGCGCACGCGCCGGACCGCGATCGCGTCGCTGGGCACGCTCGTCGTGCTCGCGGCCATCGCGACCGTCGGTGCGAGCTTCTCGGTGTTGCGGAGCAAGACGTTGCTCGAGTCGGGCGAGGCGTCGGCGCGTGCCGGCGTCGATGCCGCGCGCAACGGCGACCGGGTTGCCGCGGCCGACCAGTTCCTCGTCGCGCAATCACAGTTCGCCGACGCGAAGGAGAAGCTCGGATCGTGGCTGACGCTGCCCGCGCGGCAACTCCCGTTGGTCGGACCGCAGCTCCGTACCCTCAACGACATCGCGTCGATCGGCGCGCGCACGATCCCCATCGCGCGCGCAGCCGCGACCAACATCGACCCCAACCGTCTCCGCCTCGTCAACGGCCGGCTCGACCTCTCGGTGCTAGCGGCGTACCGCCCGACCTTCGACGACCTCGCAAAGCAGACACGCGCGGTGCGCGCTGATCTCGAACAGCTGCCCCGGACGTGGCTCGTCTCCCCCCTCGAGAAGCAACTGGTCAAGTTCCAGACCACGGTCGTGCGTGCCGACGACAGCGCGCAGACCGCCGACGAGGCCGTACGGCTCGCGCCCGCGCTGCTCGGGGCATCCGGCAACCGCACGTATCTCGTGTCGATCGTCACGCCGGCCGAATCGCGTGGATCGGGCGGATTGATGGCGAACTTCGGCGTGCTCACGGCGTCGGGCGGGCGGATCCGCCTCGAAGGCGTCGGCCGCGGTCCCGACCTCGACACCCGCGGCGTCGAGCCGAAGCACCTGACCGGTCCCGCGGACTATCTCGCGCGCTACGGCAAGTTCCAGCCCGCGGAGACGTGGGAGAACGTGACGATGTCGCCCGACTTCCCCTCGGTGGGTCAGGTGATGGCACAGCTCTACCCGCAGTCGGGTGGGACCGCGATCAACGGCGTCATCCAGCTCGATCCGTTCGCGCTCTCACAACTGTTGACGCTGACCGGCCCGGTGAAGGTACCCGGGCTCCCGGTCACGATCGACGCGAACAACGCGGTGTCGTTCCTCCTCCGCGACGAGTACACCGCGGTGACCGACCCGATCGAGCGTTCGAACCTGCTCGGCGACGTCGCCCAAGTGGTCTTCGACCGGCTGACGTCGGGGGACTCCGCGCAGCCGTCCCTCATCGCGCAGGCATTGAGTCCCGTCATCGCGACGAAGGATCTTGCGCTGTGGTTGCGCGATCCTCGCGAACAGGACTTCGTGCGCCGCATCCATGCAGATGCCGCGCTTCCCCCCGTCGTCGGCGATTCCTTCGGCGTGATCGTGCAGAACGGTGGCGGCAACAAGATCGACAACTATCTCCACCGCACGATCAACTACTCGGCGACCGTCGTCGCCGCGACGGGAAAGGTGACGTCGCACGCGGTCGTGGCATTACGCAACGACTCGCCGACGACCGGCGTCCCGCTGTATGTCATCGGCAACTACCTCGGGCGACCTACCGGGACAAACACCCTGTACGTCTCGATCTACTCACCGTTCACGCTCAGTGGCGCGAAGCTCGACGGCAAACCACTCCCCGTCCTCGCCGAGAAGGAGCTCGGACGCAACGTGTACTCCTCCTACGTCGAGATTCCGCCGGGCGGGACCCGGACCCTTGTGCTCGACTTCGCAGGCTCCGTGAGTCTCCGTTCGGGAACCTACGACTTCCAATACTTGGCCCAGGTACTGCCGAATGTCGATGAGGTCACGTGGACTACCCGATTCACGGGTGGTCGCGTGAGTGCGGCGACGGTCCATGGGGCCTTTCCCATCGCCGCGGACCGGACCGAGAGTTCGGCTACCGTCGCTCCGAGGGACGTTCGCGGGCCCTGGACGGTCGAATTGCGGCTCCGGCGGTGACTTTTGCCACGGAGAGTGTTGAATCCGTGCTTTCTGACCGCGAGAGATGCTACGATTTGCCCACGAGGCGGCTGATCGACTCCTGACATGGAACGTCGGGTGCGACCAGACTCCAGGAGGGCAGAGGCATGAAGGTCCGGAGAATTTTCGCGAGCGCAGGCGCGGCGGTTGTGCTGTCGCTGGGCATGGCGTCGGCAGCTCACGCCGCCGACTACCCGCCCACGACGAGCCACCAGTCGATCGAGGGCTCGACGGTCGTCACCGCGACGACAGTCGATGGTCCGACCAGCGCGAACGCGGCTGCCAACGGCGGCCTGCCGTTTACGGGAGGCAACGACGGGACGCTCGTCTGGGTCGGCCTGGCGGCTGTGGGTACCGGTTCGTTCGCGGCGTGGCGCTTCCGGCGTCGCCCCCGCGTTTCCTGATCCGCGTTCCCCGAGACGATCCAAGGCCTGCTCGGTGTCTCAAGAAGGCGATCAGAACGCCATCGTGAGCAGCGAGCAGGGCTTTCGTCATTTCCTGTTGACGAGATTCGACGTGAACCTCGGCGATCAGAGCCGGTATCGGACCGATGAGTGGTTCGAGCGCCGGCTCGATCTGTTCGAGCAGTTCACCTGCCCGTCGATAGCGAGCCAGACCGAGAAGAACTTCACGTGGATCGTGTTCTTCCACGAGAAGAGCCGGGCCACGGTCGAAGCCCGATTCGGGACGAACCCGGCGCTGTACACGCCAGTGTTCACCGCAGCATTGTGGGAACCGGCCGTGGTGCGGGCCGCGGTGCGGGCGTTGGGCGCGCCTGAGTCCGGCACCATCGTCTCGACGCAGCTCGACTGCGACGACGTGCTGGCTCCGGACACCATCGAGCGCATCCAGCGTGAGGTCGAGCGGGATCCGCGCCGGCGCACGTACCTGAACTTCCCCCTCGGGTATCAATTCGCCCAGGGTCGCTTCTACATCGCGCTCGACCCGTCGAACCCGTTCATCACCCTCGTCGAGCCGGTGACCAACCTCGACCAGGCGTTATTCGCCTACCACCTGTGTCACGAGGACGCGAGTGAGCACGCGCCCGTCGTCCAGGTCGACTGGACGCCGGCCTGGCTGCAGGTCGTGCACGGCACCAACATCTCGAATCACGCAAACGGTCTGCGGATCCGCAACACCAAGCCCTGGCAGGAGTTCCGACACCTTCCCGGCATCGGGAAGCGGCGACCGGAGTCCCGGCTCGAGGTCGAAAGGGAACGGGCGGCCGACGCGGCCCGATTGGCTCGCAAGGCGATCTTCCGCCCCGGCGGCCGCAAGCGCGTCTACCGGGCGTTGAAGCTCGAAGGCGCGATGACGAAGCTCCGGGGCCGAGCGAAAGTATGACGACCCCCAACAGTCGTGGGCACTGGGACACCGTCTACGCCCGGCGCTCGGCGAGCGTCCCGCCTGTCGACGACCTGGTGAGCCGGGCCGCGCTGGACCACCTCGGCGATCTCGAGGGCAAGCGCGTGCTCGACATGGGCTGTGGATCGGGCGAGTACTCGCTCTTCTTCGCCCAGCAGGGTGCCGAGGTCACCGCCCTCGACCTCAGCGAGGTGGGGATCACGGCCCTCGCCGAAGAATGTGCCCGCCTGGGCATCACGAGCGTGACGCCGATCGTCGGCGACGCCTTCGGCATCGAGGCCCAGGGCCCCTTCGACGCCGTCTTCGGATCGATGATCCTCCACCACCTGGAGCCGTTCACCGACTTCGTCGACGTGCTCGCCCGGGCCACCACAGCGAAGGCGCGTGGCTTCTACTACGAGAACAGTGCGATGAGCCGCTCCCTGATGTGGTGCCGGGACCACCTCACGGGTCGGTACGGAATACCGAAGTACGGCGACGACGAGGAGTTCCCCCTCCAGCCGCAGGAGATCGACCTGCTGCGCCGGTCGTTCGGGGTCGAGGTCGTCTATCCCGAGCTCTTCCTCGCCCGGATGGCGTCGAGGTATCTCCTCCACGGACACGGCGACCGGGAGTTGGGCTGGATCGACCGGAAGCTCTACCGCTACCCCCGGATACGCCGATTGTCTTACAAGCAGTACGTGCTGCTCGAACGCACGCACTGACCGGCGGTCGGAGAGGCGAACCCGTGCGAGTTGTCGTTCACGACTATTCAGGACATCCCTTCCAGGTCCAGCTGAGTCGCGAGCTCGCGCGCCGTGGGCACGAGATCCTGCACCTGCACTGCGAGTCGTTCGTGACCGGCAAGGGCGCTCTCGGCCGCCAGCACACCGATCCGCCGACCTTCGAGATCGAGCCCATCAGCCTCGGGCAGGACTTCGAGAAGTACTCGTACGGCAAGCGGTTCGCGCAGGAACGTCGATACGGTCGCCAGCTCGCCGCCCGGGTACGCGCGTACAAGCCGGACGTGATCCTGTCGAGCAACACACCGCTCTTCGCGCAACGCGTCTTCCAGCGCGACCTCGACCGCTCCACGCCATTCGTGTTCTGGCAGCAGGACGTCTACAGCGTCGCCATGGGCGACAACGCCCGCAAACGCATCCCGGTCGTCGGTTCGCTCCTGGCCAAGATGTTCGAGCGGCTCGAACGCAAGGAGCTCCTCGACAGCGACCGGATCGTCATCATCAGCGCAGACTTCCGACCCATCCTCGAGGGTTGGGGCATCGACCAGAGCCGTGTCACCGTCATCCAGAACTGGGCGCCTCTGTCGGAGATCGAACCGGGTTCGCACCACAACGACTGGTCCGACGAACACGATCTCGGCGGAGCGGTCGTGGTGCTCTACGCCGGAACGCTCGGGCTCAAGCACAATCCCGACCTGCTGTTGCAGCTCGCTGTCCACGGCTCGGAGACGCCGGACGACGACACCCGCGTCGTCGTCATCTCGGAAGGGCTCGGCGCCGACTGGCTCGCAGAGCGCAAACGTGTCCTCGGCCTCGACAACCTGTTGCTCCTCCCCTTCCAGCCGTACGACCGGCTGTCGTCGGTGCTCGCGAGCGCCGACATCCTGGTGGCGATCCTCGAACCGGAAGCGGGCGTCTTCTCGGTGCCGTCCAAGGTGCTCACGTACCACTGCGCGGGGCGGCCGATCCTCGGCGCGATCCCGCCCGAGAACCTCGCGGCCCGCATCATCGAGCGCGAGGAGAGCGGCGTGGTCACCGATCCGGGCGACGTGCAGTCGTTCGTCAAGGCCGCGGCCCGACTGCTCGACGACGCCGAGCTCCGCGCCGAGATGGGGGTACACGCCCGGCACTACGCGGAGAAGACGTTCGACATCAACCGGATCGGCGACGAGTTCGAGACCATCCTGCAGTCCCTGATCTGAGCGTGGCCTTGCACCGCGCGTCCGAGGAAGCGTCCATGCCCGACGAATCCGGAGCACCGAACGACCCGACGAGCGAGCTCCGCCGCGACCTCGTGAGCGGAAACTCTGCGCTCGTGAACCCGGCGCGCGCCGGCCGCCCGCACACCGTTTCGCCACGTACCCTCTCAACGCACCGCGGGCCGGAAACACGAGATCTCGACGGATCCGTCGACCCCGACTGTCCCTTCTGTTGGGGGAACGAGTCCGCCACGGCCGAGGAGCTCGCACGCGTCGGGCCGGGCGCGCCCGGCACACCCGGTTGGCAGGTCCGAGTCGTTCGCAACCGGTATCCGGTGCTCGGCGGGTGCGACGACGAGAGCGGCCGGTGCGAGGTCGTTGTCTTTCGTGAACACGACCGCCGGCTCGAAGATCTCGACGTGGCCGCGATCGCCCGGATCCTCGAGGTCGTGCGGGATCGCATCGCCGTGCAGACCCGGGCCGGACGCGTTGCGGTGCAGGTCTTCGTGAACGTCGAGCGCGACGCGGGCGCCTCGATCGCCCACCCCCACGCCCAGCTGATCAGCCTCGACTTCGAGCCGCCCGCGTTGGCGCTCGAGTTCGACATGATGGCCAGCAGCGGGCCGGACCCTGTGCGCGCCGACCTCGCCCTCGCCGCGGCGGAGGGACTGGTCGTCGTCGATGCCGACATTGCCGCCTGGTGCCCCTCCGCGATGCCCTTCCCGTACGGCGTGCGCATCGCGCCGAAGGTCCCCGGTGCCCCGTTTCGGGATCTCGACGCGACTACCGTCGCGTCGGTGGCCCAGACGCTGCGGGACGTCCTGCGCTCCATGAACGACCTGCTCGACCGCCCTGCGTACAACGTCGTCGTGTTCGCCGACCAGACCCGGGACGGTTCGGTTCGGCGCTGGCGGCTCGAGGCAATACCCAGGATCAACGTCGAGGGCGGATTCGAGATCGGAACCGCCGTCACCACCCATTCCGTCCCGGCCGCGACCGCCGCGGATGCCCTACGAAGCGAGCTCCTCCGAGTCCGGGAGAGTCCGATTTCTCACAACTCGGGGAGAGATTTGCCGATCAGGACGTACTCGTGAATCTGAACGATCTGCTCCGGCTGCTCCGGCGTTTCCGGTATCTCGCCATCGCCGTCATCCTCGTGGTGATCGTCGCGGGCGCCGGAGTCGCGCTCAGCTCACCCAACCGTTACTCGTCGACGGCCACCGTCGTCGCCGACCCCACAGTCAGCGGCGGCCAGATCAACAGCGTCGGCAACATCGACTTCCTCATCCCTCAGTACCTCGCGCACCTCGACTCGGCGAAATTCCAGAACCAGGCCGAGGCCACGCTGCCCGCCGCCCTTCGCGACGCGTCGATCTCGATCGTGAGCACCGGCCAGGCCGGCACGGGCATCATCGCCATCCAGGTCACGAGCACAACCCGCGACGCGGTTGCGCCGTGGGCGACCGCGCTCGCCAACACCCTCGTCAAGACCTCCGACCCACGATTCGCGACGCTCAGCCTCATCGACGAGCCCAAGACTCCGTCGACTCCCTACGCGCCGAACCGCGCTTTCATACTGGGAGTCTCGGCGGTTATCGCGTTGTTCGCCGCCATCATCGTGGTGATGCTCACGGCCGTCCTGCGGGCCCGCCGTGACGGCGCCGCCGAGATCCGTGAACGGTTCGGCATCCGGGTGCTCGCGGAGATCCCGACGCTCCCCCGCCGTATCGCCACGCTGGATCCACAGGAGCTCGCCACCAACCCGCGCGCGCTCCCGGTCGTCGACGCGCTCCAGACGTTGCGCGCGAGCGTGTCGTACCTGCTCGCCGACAGACCGAACCCCTGGATCGCGGTCGCGTCCTCGCGCGGGCGCGAAGGGAAGTCGTTCGTCGCCGTGCACCTGTCGTGGTTGCTCGGCGCGCTGGAGAAAGAGACACTCCTTCTCGACGCCAACGCCCGCAACCCCACTGCGCACCAACTTCTCGGCCTGGCGGCCGCGCCCGGTATCGAAGAGCTCGACGCGTCGAACCTCGGCGCCGTCATGCAGCGCACCGCGCGGGAGCACCTCGGGTTCATCGCCGCGGGCCGGCCCGATCGCCACCCCGCCGAGGTCGCGAGCGCCCACCTCCCGTTCCTCATGAAGCAGATCGACGGCCACGAGGTCACCTTGGTGGTCGACACGCCCGCGATGTCGGGCGCGGCCGAGACCGTGATCTACGCGGCCGGGTGCGGCGCGGTGCTGCTCGTCATCGACGCCCGCCGTCGCGACTTCGCCGACGTCGAGCAGATGCTGCTGACGCTCAACGACCGCCGGATCGAGGTGCTCGGCGTCGTCATCAACCGGGCCCGCCGGTCGTCGTTCAGCCAACGGCTCTCGATGCGGCGGGTTGCTTCCGGTCCCAACCAGGCTCCGCCCTTCCCCAAGTGGCCGACCAACGGGCAGAGGCACGACGGCTCCGGCGACTCGGCCGGACTCGTCCGCAGCAATACCTGACCACTCCATCGGATCCATCCGACAGCGCGTCCGTACTCTCCCACTGTCACGGTTGACCGGTCCCAGCATCGTCGTAGTGCGGCGCTTGTCACCCGCCGTTTCATCTTCACCCACACCTCACTATCCTGTGCCGTGGAGGGGTCGACGGCGCTGAGGATCGAAGCGTTGCGGGTGCGACGGCAACACTGCCGCCGCCCTGTGGCGATGGAATCCCGGCCGTCGGGTGGGGAAATGGCGATCACGATCAAGATCCGCGTCGAGCGGCGATGAGCACGACTTCGTCTTCGTCAGGCGAGCCCGAAGGCAGTCGCGGCTTCGGCTGGCTCGCGCGCGGCGACGAACCCGGAGCCGCGGAACGCCGAGAAGTTGCCGAACCGGCACGTCTCGACCCGCGCCCCGCGCCCGACTTCTCCGCTCTGCTGTCGACCCCGCCGCGTCGCGCCGATCCCGTCACCGTCCAGACGCTGATCAACTGGGGACTCGTCGGACTGCTCTGCATCGTGGGCGCCCTCGTGGCGCTCCAGACCGCGCGCACCTTGCGCGCTTCGCATCCCTCGGGCGCGCTGACGAGCGTGACTCCGAGCGCGGGCGGCCCCGCCGCGGCCGTCGTGCCCACCACCATTTCGCATCCCAAGCCGACGGCGGCGCCCGTCACCTCGACGACGCGGGTTCCCGTGACCACTCCCCCGACCACGCCGAAGACGACCCCGCAGACCGTGCCCGAGACCACGCCGCGCACGGCGCCGCAGACGAGCCCGCAGACAACGCCGCGCACCACTCCCGTCACGGTGCTCGAGGTTCCCGTCACCACACCCGTGACAACTCCGGGGATTGCAGTTCCCACGAGTCCGACGACGAGGCCGTCCGGGCCGTCCAACACAGTGGCCGTCCCGATCGGCCCGAACCCATGAACGGAAGCCAATGAACCTCAACCGTTTCCGTTCGAACTCCTCGCGCTCGCTCGTCCGAGCACGCGTCGCCGTCGCCGTCACCGCGGTGATGGCACTCGTCGGCGTCGTGATCGTCGCGCCCGCGGCCTTCGGCGCCGTGCCCAACGCGCCCGGTCAACCGGTGCTGACGCCAGGGGACGGACAGATCTCCGTCGCGTTCACTGCACCGGCCGGCGGCGCGGACAGCTACTCCGCAAACTGTGCATCGTCCGACGGAGGCGCGGCCGGATCGTTCACCGGGCCAGCGTCGCCAGTTGTCGTCGCCAACATCACCAATGGCAGAACGTACACGTGCACGGTCACCGCCTCGAACACCACCGACGGCTCCGGGCCACCTTCGCCCGCGTCGACCGCGGTCATCCCTGGGGTCCCCGGGACGCCGTCCGCGCCGACCGCGAACCCGGGGAACGCCGCCATCTCGGTCGCGTTCACCACCCCGCCGTTCAACGGGAGCCCGATCACGAACATCGCCGCGACCTGTACGTCGGCGAACGGCGGCGTCACCACTCCCGACAACGGCACGGTGTCCCCGATCACGGTCAGTCCGGTCACCAACGGTAAGGCGTACACCTGCGCGGTGACTGCAACGAACGGCAACGGTCCGGGAGCCGCGTCGCCGGCTTCGAACTCCGTGACTCCGGGAACGGTACCGAGCGCGCCCGCACAGCCGACCGCAACCGCGGGGAACGCTCAGATCACAGTCGGCTTCACGTCAGCCGCGAACGGCGGTCTCCCGGTAACCGGCTACACCGCGACGTGCTCGGGTGCCGGCGCGACGACGGGCACAAGCACTGGTTCGACCCCGTCCATCGTCGTCGGGGGCCTCGACTACGGCAAGAGCTACACATGCACAGTTTTTGCGAGCAACGATAACGGCGACGGCTCTCCATCGGTTCCCTCCGCCGCCGTTACCGTCCCGAGCCGTGCACCCGACGCTCCAAACGCGCCAACAGTGACGCCTGGAGGTGGGGAAGCAACGGTTGCCTTCACTCCCCGGTTCAATGGTGGAAGTCCGATCACCGGCTACACCGCGACGTGCGTCCGCTCCGATGACGGGTCATTCGGCGGCGTGTCCGGGCCAAACTCACCAATCGTCGTCTTGAGTCTTAAGAATGGAATGACGTATAGCTGCAGCGTGACTGCTACGAATGCCAAGGGGACGAGCTCCCCCTCCCCGAGCGTAAGCGTGATACCCGCCCAAGGCCCTGACGCTCCGCCGCGACCTGCCGTTGCCGCAGGCGATCGTCGGATCAACGTGGGCTTTTCCGCCCCGGGAAACGGCGGCAGCCCGATCACGGGGTACACCGCGATCTGCACGACCGGGAACGTTCACGTATCCAAGGGCGGGACCACCTCACCCATCGTCGTCACCGGACTCACGAACGGCCGCACATACACGTGCACTATCGCGGCGATCAACGCGAACAGCACCGGGGACGCGTCTCCCGCATCGGCTCCGGTCATCCCGAGCACGGTTCCGTCGGTACCCGGAATTCCGGGCGTCAGGCCCGGGAACGGCTCGATCAGCGTGTCGTTCGGGGCACCGAACAACGGTGGGACCGCGATCACCAGCTACGTCACGTCGTGTGGTTCCACCAACGGCGGTCACCCGGCCTCGCGCGCGGGTACGACGTCGCCGCTTGTCGTGACGGGTCTCACCAACGACAAGAGCTACCGCTGCGTCGTCACCGCGCACAACGTCCGCGGGAACAGCGCACCGTCCGGCGCGTCGGCGCTCACGGTGCCGTCGGCGCTGTTGACCATCCAGTCGACGCAGCGCGGGTTCCGGCTGTTCGCCGGTGACGGTGGCGTGTTCACCTTCGGCGTCGACACGAGCTTCGGCTCGGCGGCCGGCGTCGCGACCCACACCGTCGTCGGCATGAGCTCGACGCCCGACACGAAGGGGTACTGGCTCGTCGCTACGGACGGCGGCATCTTCAGCTTCGGCGACGCGCACTTCTGGGGCTCGACCGGTGCGATGCACCTGAACCAACCCATCGTGGGCATGACTACCACACCGAGCGGCCACGGCTACTGGCTCGTCGCCAGCGACGGCGGCATCTTCAGCTTCGGCGACGCGCACTTCTGGGGATCCACCGGTGCGATCCGCCTCAACCAACCGATCGTCGGCATGTCGTCGACGCCCACCGGCCACGGCTACTGGCTGGTCGCGGCCGACGGCGGACTGTTCAGCTTCGGCGACGCCGGTTTCCACGGCGCGCCCACCGGCCACACCCACGCGACGGTCGTCGGCATGGCCACTACGGGAAAGGGCGGCGGCTATTGGATCGCCGCCGCCGACGGCGCGGTCTACAACTTCGGTGACGCGCCGGCGTACGGCGGGGTCACGGTGAGAGCGACGCGGCTCCCAATCGCGGGCATCGCGAGCACGCCGACCGGACGCGGCTACTGGCTCGCCGCCGGCGATGGCGGAGTGTTCACGTTCGGCGACGCGCCGTTCATCGGCTGGCCCGGTCCGCTCGTGTTGCGCCAACCGATCCGAGGTGTGAACCGCTAGGAGGACGGCCGCTACAGTCGCTCTCCGACCACACAGCGCGGGAGACTCCTCGATGACCGTCCGAGTGTTGGGTGTAGGCGCCGCCACACCTTCCCTGCGACTCGCGGCGGCCGAAGTCGGCGCGGCCTGGGGCCGCAAGGGCCGCGGACAGTTCGCGGTCTGCGCCCCCGACGAGGACACGCTGACGCTCGCGTGGCAAGCCACGACGCGGGCGCTCGATGCCGCGGGCATCGCCGCCGCCGACGTTGACGGCCTCTACTGGGGAACGAGCCGGCCTCCGTTTGCGGAAGGGCCGAGCTTCGCGTTCTTGGCGTCCGCCCTCGGCTGCGGCCCGACCGTTTCCGGCGGACTGAACTCCGGATCCGCGCACGCGGGCATGGAGGCCCTGGGCGCCGGAGTCGACGCGGTCGGTGCCGGCACCGTGCGGATCGCAGTGGTGATCGCCTCCGACGCGGTGCGACCGGGCCCGGGAACGGGCTTCGAGGCGCGCTGCGGCGCGGGCGCGGCCGCGCTCGTCATCTCCGCCGATGGCACCGGTACCGCCACGATCGGGACCCGAGTGTCTCGCACCCGCCCATTCCTCGACCGCTATCGCGGCGACGGTGAGATCGACAATCGCGACCTCTACGACGGCCGGCTGTTCCGCGAGGAGATCTTCCTGCCCGTCGTCAGCGACGTCGTCGAAGCGCTCGGCGCGGCCGACCCCGACGTGCGGGCCTGGTCGTTGCCCGATCCCGACGGCCGGCTCGGCGCGACGGTCGCCAAACGCGCGGGCGCGAGCCTGGTTCCTTCGGCCGACGTCTACACCGCGGTCGGTGACACCGGGGCGGCCGCGGCACTCTTCGGCGCCGCACTGGCATTCGACACGCCGGGAACGGTCGCGATCGTCGGCACCGGCGGAGGCCGCACGACCGGCGTCCTCGTCGACGTCGAGTCCCCGGTTCCGGGGGCGGCGCGCATCGTCGACGCCCTCGGCGGAGGCCGCGACGCGAGCTACACCGAAGTGCTGCGCGCGCGCGGCCAGCTCACCCCGGTCGGCGAAACGATCCCGATGGGGGTGCCGCCCGAGAGCGCGATGTTCGTACGGGGCGCCGACGAGATGCTCGGCCTGCTCGGCGGGCGCTGTGTCGACTGCGGCACGATCAGCACGCCACCGTCGATCCACCCGCACTGCATCAACTGCGGCGGACCCAAGCTCGAGCCCGTGGCCTTGGCCCGCACCGGCGTCATCCATACGTTCGTCGTGAACCAGACGATGCCGGCTCCGTTCGTCGCGCCGCTCCCGATCGCGGTGCTCGACATGGAAGATGGCGCCCGACTGATGCTGCAGGCGATCGGCGACGGCACCGACGTCGAGATCGGACGGACGGTGGATCTCGTCCTGCGGAAGTATGCGCACGAGCGCGGTGTTCCTGTCTACGGATTCAAGGCCCGCGTCAGGAAAGAAGCAGCCCAATGAGTTTGCTCGTGAGTTTGGACCAGTCGTGAGTTGGAACAAGGTCGCAGTCGTCGGTGCCGGTCTCATCAAGATGGGCGAGCTGTTCGAGCAGAGCTACGAACAGATGGCGGCGGGCGCGTTCGAGGCCGCGGTCGGGAGCGTCGACAAGGGCTTCGAGCCGAGCCAGGTCGAAGCCGCGTTCGTCGCGACCCAGCGAGGAACGCTCTGGGGCCAAGAGGGCATCGGTGGCAACACCGTGCCCAGCGCGATCGGGCTCGCGGGAATCCCCTGCACCCGGATCGAGAACGCGTGCCCTTCGGGTTCTGACGCGTTCCGGGTCGGCGCGATGGCGGTCGCCAGCGGCGTCCACGACGTCGTACTCGTGATCGGCGTCGAGAAGATGCGTGACAAGTCGTCGGAAGAGGGGCTCCTCTCCCGCGCCGCGGCCGGACACCCGATCTTCACCCGGGGCGAGACCGCACCCGTGTTGTTCGCGCCGTTCGCGACGCGCCACATGTATGAGTTCGGCACCACCCGCGAGATGCTCGCGTCGGTCGCGGTGAAGAACCACTACAACGGCGCCCGCGACCCGTATGCGCACTTCCAGAACGAGATCACGATCGAAGACGTCATGAAGTCGGCGCCGGTGTGCCATCCGCTGCACCTGCTCGACTGCTGCCCTCAGACCGACGGCGCCGCCGCGGTACTGCTGGTCAGTGCGGAACGGGCGCGCGAGTTCACCGACAAGCCGGTGTACGTCGCCGGCTTCGGCGTCGCCACCGACCATCCGTACCTGCACGAAAAGGACAGCTTCACCGAGATCAAGGTCACCGGCATGGCGGCGCAGCGCGCGTACGCGATGGCCGGCGTCGGGCCGAGCGACATCGACTGCGCCGAGGTGCACGACTGCTTCACGATCACGGAGATCCTCGACATCGAAGACCTCGGTTTCTTCGAGAAGGGTAACGGCGGTCGGGCGAGCCTCGAAGGCGAGACTGCGCTGACCGGTCGCATCCCGGTGAACACGAGTGGCGGCCTGCTCGCGAAGGGCCATCCGATCGGTGCGACCGGCGTCGCCCAGATCACCGAGTGTTGGTGGCAGTTGCGCGGCGAGGCCGGCGAGCGCCAGATCGAGACGCGCAACGGGTACGCGCTGCAGCACAACGCGGGTGGTCGCGGCTCGGGCGTCGCCGTGGTCAACATCCTCACGAACAGGAACAACGGCTCGTGACCCAGACCGACCTCCGGGTCGAGGTCGACGTCGACGGCGTCGGGCGGATCACGCTCGACCGCCCGGAGGCGAAGAACGCGCTGACGATCGGGATGCGCGACGGCATCATCGACGCGGTGCGCTCGTTCCGCGCCGATCCGAAGGTACGCGCGGTGCTGGTCACCGGCGAAGGCAGCGCGTTCTGCGCAGGCATGGACCTCTCCGCGTCGACCGTGTCGCAGGCGGGCAAGCCCGGCTTCAATCCCCGCAACACGTCCGAGGCTCTCCGCTCCGGGGTGCAGACGTTCATCCGTGAGCTGTGGGAGCTCGACAAGCCGACGATCGCCGCCGTCAACGGCGCCGCCGTCGGCCCGGGCGCACACCTCGCACTCGCCTGCGACTTCGTGCTCGTGCACCCGCGCACGCGGTTCATGTGGACGTTCGCGAAGTGGGGGCTCGTCGCCGATGGCGGCGGTGCGTACCTCCTTCCCCGCCTCGTGGGACTCCCCAAAGCCAAAGCGATGATCATGCTCGGCGAAGGCGCGACCGGACAGGAGGCCGTCGACCTCGGCCTCGCGTATCGTTGCGTCGACGATTCCGACGTGCTGCTCACCGAGGCGCTCACGGTCGCCCGAACGTTGGCCGCGGGCCCGACCCGTTCGCTCGGGCTCTCGAAGCGACTGCTCAACGCGTCGTTCGAGACCGATCTGGCGAGCTCGCTCGAGCTCGAAGGGCACTTCCAGGTGCTCGCCACCGCGTCGCCCGATCTGGTCGAGGGCATGGCCGCGTTCCGCGACAAGCGCGGCGCCGAGTTCACCGGCGAGTGACACCGACGGACGAACCCCGGTTTGAGCACGTGCAACGCGTCGCCGCGTACAACGTCTGCGTCGACGCCGACCTGCGCCTGTTGGTGGTCCGCCTCTCCAGCATCACCGAAGCGCCGGGCTCGTGGACGCTCCCCGGTGGCGGCGTCGAGTTCGGCGAGCATCCCGAAGCCGCGGCGATCCGCGAGCTGCGTGAAGAGACCGGTCTCACCGGGCACATCGACGAGCTCCTCGCCGTCGACTCGATGCACCGACCGGTGCGCAACGGCGAACGGATCGCCGAATACCACAGCATCCGCATCATCTACCGGACGACAGTCGACGGCGGCGAGGTCGTGCACGAGCTCGACAACTCGACGGATCAGGCCGCGTGGTGCTCCCGCGCCGAGCTCGCGCGCATGCCGCTCGTGTCGACCGCGGAGCTCGGGATGCGCTTGGCGTACGGTGAACACCGATGAAGACGCGTATCCCGATCAAGTACTCCAAGATCTGGTCATGGTTGCTCACGCTCACGCTGATGCCGCAGAACTTCTCGTACATCGAGATCGACGGTGACACGATCCGCGTGCGCATGGCGTGGGCATTCCGGGTCAAATTCACTCGCGGCGACATCAGCAGCGTCGACACGAATCGGCCCGTGCTCAGCATCGGGGTCCACGGTTGGCGCGGGCGCTGGCTCGTCAACGGCGCCAACCGGCCGATCGCCCGGGTCACGCTCGCGCTCCCGGCCCGCGCTCGCGTGCTCGGCTTCCCTGTGCGGCTACGCGAACTGTTCGTCAGCGTCGACGACGTTGCCGAGCTCCGGCGCGCCCTCCTAACCTGACGCGTCTCACCTGACGCATCTCATCTGACGCCGCGGTCAGTTCGCACGGCATCTTCGTCGACACGCGTCAACCGATCATCGAGGAGCTCCAGTGGGTCTGCCAGCAGGTCTGTACGACGGCAAGGTCGCGATCGTCACCGGCGCCGGGCGCGGCATCGGCCGCAGTCACGCGTTGTTGCTCGCGTCGGAGGGCGCCGCCGTCGTGGTGAACGACCTCGGTGGGTCGAGCGGTGGCGAGGGCGCCGACGCGACCCCCGCGCAACAGGTCGTCGACGAGATCGAGGCCAAGGGCGGCCGCGCGATCGCGAACTACGACAGCGTCTCGTCGTGGAGCGGCGCGGAAGCGATGATCCAACAGGCCGTCGACACGTACGGCGGACTCGACGTGCTCATCAACAACGCAGGAATCCTGCGCGACAAGATGAGCTTCAACATGGACGAGTCGGAATGGGACCAGGTCATCGACGTCCACCTCAAGGGCCACTTCGCCACCTCCCGCTTCGCGGCCTCGTACTGGCGCCTGAAGTCGAAGGAGACCGGCGGCCCGGTCAACGCGAAGATCGTCAACACCGCGTCGGAGTCGGGCCTCTACGGCAACGCAGGTCAGGCCAACTACGCCGCGGCCAAGGCCGGCATCGCGTCGATGACGATCGTCATGGCGCGTGAGCTCGAGCGCATCGGGGTGCGGGTCAACGCCATCTGCCCCGTCGCCCGCACCCGGCTCACCGAGGCCGTCGCCGGCGATTTCATGAACGCCAAGGAAGGCGAGTTCGACCGGTTCGCACCGGAGAACATCTCGGCCGTCGTGTGCTGGCTCGCGTCCGACCTCTCCGAAGGCGTGACCGGTCAGGTCGTCAAGGTCATGGGGGGTCAGGTACAGCTCGTGCGGGGTTGGCGTCCGGTGACCGAGGCCACCGACGACAAACCGTGGACGATCACCTCGATCAACGACGTCGCCGCGACCTTGTTCGCCCGGAGCGACAAGGGCGTGCCGCCATTCATGCCGAACGTGGGCGACAACTAGCTCGCCGGTAACCCGCGAGATCTAGGCTCGGTGACGATGAGCACCGAGACTCCGAGCACAGTTCTCCCCACCACGGATCTGGCGGTCGACGACATCAAGCTCGGCGACATCGAGCAGTGGATGCGGCCCGATCGAGAGGGGATCTTCGCGAAGCTGCGCGCGGAACGGCCGGTCTCGTTCCACGAGGAGCCGGTGCCACCGCCCGAGATCGGCATCCCGCAGGGTCCGGGATTCTGGGCGCTCACGCGCTACGCCGACGTGATGCAGGTGTCACGCGATCCGGAGACGTTCCACTCCGCGCCGACGTCGACCATCGGCGACATGCCCGATGGCATCGCCGAGTGGCTCGGCTCGATGATCAACATGGACGCGCCCAAGCACACGAAGATGCGCATGATCGTGAACCGAGGCTTCACTCCGCGTCAGGTCGCGCGCATCGACGATTCCGTGCGCGAGCAGGCGAAGGACATCGTCGATCGCGTCGCGCCCCTCGGTGAATGCGACTTCGTCAGCGAGATCGCCGCCGCTCTTCCGCTGCAGATCATCTGCGACATGATGGGAATTCCGCGGGAGGACACGCAGCAGATCTTCGAGCACACGAACGTGATCCTCGGTGTCGGCGATCCTGAGTACGTACAGTCGATGGAACAGCTGATGGCGGCGGGCATGGGACTGTTCCAGTACGGGCTCGCTCTCGCGCAGGATCGCCTCGACCATCCGCGCGACGACATCACCACCCAGCTGATGCATGCGGAAGTCGAAGACGAGAACGGGAAGCACCGCCTCACCACCGGTGAGCTCGGCTCGTTCTTCTTGTTGCTCGTCGTCGCGGGGAACGAGACCACGCGCAACGCGATCAGCCACGGCATGCGCGCGCTCACCGAGCATCCCGACCAACGCCGGGCCTGGACCGCCGACTTCGAGACGGTCTCCCCTACCGCAGTGGAAGAGATCGTCCGGTGGGCGACGCCGGTCATCAACTTCCGGCGCACCGCGACGCACGACGTCGTGGTTGGCGGCCAAGAGGTCAAGGCCGGCCAGAAGGTCGTGATGTTCTACAACTCGGCCAACCGCGACGAGCGCGCCTTCGACGACCCGTTCCGCTTCGACCTGCAGCGAACACCGAACGAGCACTTCGGCTTCGGCGCCGGCGGACCCCATTTCTGCCTCGGAGCGAACCTCGCCCGGCGCGAGATCCGGGTCATGTTCGAGGAGTTGCTCCGGCGCCTGCCCGACATCGAGATCACGGGCGAGCCCGACATGCTGCAGAGCAACTTCATTCACGGGATCAAGCGCATGGCCTGTACTTGGCACACCGTGAACGACTGACGCTACCTTTCTGACACCTTTCCTGACGCTGACGTCAGGTTGGCGACCGGTCGAAGGAGAGTGCAGGTGCAGCTCGCGTGGAGCCCGGAAGACGAGGCGTTCCGCGCCGAGCTGATCGCCTTTCTCGACGACTACGCGCCTGAGGAGATGGCCGCGGGCTACGACTTCCAAGACGTCGACGACGAGATCGAGCTGGTCCCGCGGTGGATGCGCGACTGGCAGGCAACGCTCTTCGACCATGGCTGGATGATTCCCGGGTACCCGCCCGAGCGCGGCGGCCGGAACTGCACGCCCGTGCAGACGCTCATCTACCTGGAGACACTCGCGAGCCGGCGACTCCTGCGCAGCGGGCACTTCCCCGGGTACGCGATCGTCGCACCGAGCCTGCTCGAGTACGGCAACGACGAGCAGAAGAATCTCGTGCCCGCCGCGATCCGGGGCGACACCATCTGGTGCATTGGCATGAGTGAGCCGAACGCCGGCTCCGACCTCGCCGGCCTCTCGACCCGGGCCGAACTGCGCGACGACCACTTCGTCGTGAACGGCCAGAAGGTATGGACGAGCTACGCGATGATCGCCCAGAAGTGCATGTGTTACGTGCGGACCGATCCGAGCGCACCGAAGCACAAAGGCATCTCCCTGCTCATCATCGACGTCGACTCCCCCGGCATCGACATCCGCCCGCTGCGCCACATCAACGGCAGCGCGGGGTTCGCGGAGGTGTTCTTCACCGACGTCATCGTGCCGCGTGAGAACCTGGTCGGCGGACTCAACGGGGGTTGGGCGATCACGCAGGGATCGCTCGCGCACGAGCGCGCGGGCCTGTGGGTCGAAGGCGTCGCCCGCTTCGAGCAGACGATCGAAGGTCTGGTCGCGCTGGCCCGGGAGCAAAAGCGCGCCGACGACCCGATCATCCGCCGCAAGATCGCCGCGGCCTACGAGCTCGCAGCGTCACTCCGGGCCCTGGGTTACAAGGGCTTCGCGTCGTTCGCCCAGGGGTCGAGCGCACCCGAGCACAGCTACATGAAGATGGCGATGTCGGAGGCCAGCAAGGCTGCGTTCGAGCTCGGGATGGAGATCGCGGGCCCACTCGCGCCGGTCACCGACTCCGAGCTCGCGGCGTCGACGAGTCGATTCGTGTTCGGGTTCTTCATGTCGTTCGCGAACACGATCGCGGGCGGCAGCTCGGAGATCCAGCGCAACATCATCGCCCAGCGCGTGCTGGGCCTCCCGAGGCACTGAGGCTCAGTCCGTGGACTTCTCGCTCACCCCCGACCAGGAACTCTTGCGCGACACAGGACGCAAGCTGCTCGAACGCGAGTGTCCGCCCGCGCTCGTGCGCGCGCACATCGAGGACCCGTCGGTGTACGAGCCGCTCTGGCGGCATCTCTCGGAGTACACCGCGCTCGGCGCGGGCGACGCGACCGACCTCTGTCTCTTCTTGGAGCAGACCGGGTACGCCGTCGCGCCGGGACCGTTCCTCGCGACGACCGCGTACCTCGCGCTGACCGGCGACGAGGAGAACACGGGAACGGTCGCGCTCGTCGACGACCCGACCCTTCCGTACGTACTCGAAGCCGATCGCGTCGATCGAATCGCGGTGGTGCTGCCCGGTGCGCAGATCGCGATCATCGACGCCGCCGACGTCGCGAAGCGGTTCGTCGCGACCGTCGACTTCTCCCGGCGGTTGTTCACGCTCGACCTGCCACAACTCGACACCACCCCCCTCGATACGCGGGCCTACGCGCGCTGGCGCGACCGCGCGTTCGCGAGTGCCGCGGCCGAGATGGTCGGCACGGCTCGGCACATCTTCGACATGTCGCTCGCCTACGCGAAGGAGCGCAAGCAGTTCGACGTCCCGATCGGATCGTTCCAGGCAATCCAGCACAAGCTCGCCGACATGTCGCTCGCGCTCGAACGGGCCACCGCTGCAGTGCATTACGCGGCGATGACCGTCGACGGCCACGACCCGGAGCGCGGTCGCGCCTGTCACGTCGCCAAGGCCGCCGCGGGCGAAGCCGCCCGGCGGATTCTGAAGGACGGCATCCAGATCCACGGTGGCATCGGCTACACGTGGGAGCACGACCTTCATCTCTACCTGCGACGTTCTACTGCCGACGAGTACCTGTTCGGCACGACGGGCTGGCACCTCGACCGGCTCGCCGAGCTACTGATCGACGCCTGAGCTTCCCGGACGCACCCTGCAGAACATCAGGGAACTGCGCGACGAGCTGCGGGGAGAGGCGTGACCGTTGGTAGGCGCGAGGGTCGCGGTCTAGACTTTCCCTGACGTCTGCGTCAGTTTTCGCGAGGGGGAAGTTCATGACCAATGTCGACCTGGTTCGTCTCGCTGGGAGCCGTGGGCGTATCTCCGACACGCCGACCGTCGACCTGGTCACCGCGGAGGTCATCCGCGGCGGCATGGAGACCGTCTGCTTCGAGATGGCGGAGTACGTCTCCCGTACCGCCACCACGCCGATCCTGAATCAGTCGAACGAGCGCAACGCAACCGTCCTCGACGCGCGCGGCCGCCTCGCGGCGCTCTCGGTCGGCATCCCGCAGTTCATGCTGACCTCGACCCTGCCGGTCCGCTTCGCGCTCGAGTTCCTCGGTGTCGAGGAGTTCCGCGAAGGTGACGTGTTCGTCGCCAACGACCCGTACCACGGCGGCGGCCACCTCCCTGACTACAACGTGTTCGCGCCCGTGTTCGCCGACGATCCCGCGGCGCCCGGCGGCCGGCGCATGGTGCTGATCGCCAGCATCCAATGCCACCACGGCGACACCGGCGGCGGCGTTCCCGGCGGCTACAACATCACCGCGACCGACATCTGGGGCGAAGGCGTCCGCTGGCCGGTCGTCAAGGTGCTCGACCGCGGCGTCGAGCGCCGCGACGTGCTCTACGCACTGCAGATCAACAATCGCATCCCGAGCTACATCGGCGACCTGAAGGCGCAGATCGGCTCCGCACTGCTGGGCGCGCAGCGTCTCGGCGATCTCATCGACCGCTACGGAGTCGGCGCGATCGAAGACTCCGTCGACTACATGATCGACTACGCGGCCAAGCGCTTCCGCGAAGAGGTCGCCAACTGGCCCGACGGCGAGTACGAGGCCGACGCCTACGTCGACCACGACCCGCTCGGCAACCCCGACATCCACCTCCACGTGAAGGTGAGCGTCGCCGGCGACGAGCTGACCGTCGACTTCACCGGCACCGACACGCGTCCCGAGCTGCAGTCGTGGTCGACCTACGGCAACACGCGCGGGTACACGGTCGGTCAGATCGCCGCGATGATGGATCCGGAGATACCCAAGAACGAGGGCTTCTTCGAGCAGATCAAGCTCGTGGTGCCGAAGGGTTGCCTGCTCAATCCCGAAGCGGGCCGGCCCGTATCGGCCGGCACGCACCACCCCGGCGCCGACGTCGGGGAGGTCATCGCCAAGGCGATGCAGTACGTGCTCCCCGATCGCGCGGTTCCCCAGACGTACAAGACCGGAATTCCGACGATCATCATCGGTGTCGATCCCCGTACCGGCGCGTCGTTCACCGACCACTCGGCCGAGGTGTACTCGGGGTGGTGCAACGCGTCGAAGGGAATGGACGCCTGGGGCGCGCTCAACGCGAGCTTCGGCAACCTCTGGAAGGCGACCGCGGAGATCAACGAGTCGCTCTATCCGCACGTGCAGTGGAGCCGCGACTACCGCACCGACGGTGGCGGCCCCGGACAATGGCGCGGCATCTGCGGATCGCACTACGAGAAGGAAGTACGGGTCGACGCCAAGGTGTACACGTACGTGGTCGGCATGAAGTACCCGATGCCCGGCATCTGCGGCGGCTCCGACGGATCGCCGAACGAGATGATCCTGCGCTACGGCAGCGACGACGAGTTCAAGGTGAAACACACCGCCGAGTGGGTCCCGATCCACGCGGGTGAGCGCATCATGTTCGACTACGGCGGCGGCGGCGGTTGGGGCAATCCGCTGGAACGCGATCCCGAAGCTGTCCTCGACGACGTGATCGACGAGTACGTGTCGGTGTTGGGCGCCGGCCGCGACTATGGCGTGGTGCTCGACGGTTCCCTCGAAGAGCTGACCCTCGAGATCGACCATGTCGCCACGCACGCGCTGCGCGATCGGATGCGCGAGGAGCGGGCGCAGGCTGAGCAGGCCGAGAAGGCCTGACATGGGCTTTCGGGTGGGTGTCGACGTCGGCGGAACGTTCACCGACCTCATCTGCGTCACGCCCGAGGGCGAGATCGTCCTCGACAAGACGCCGACCACGCTCGACGACCAGTCGTCGGGAGTGATGAACGGTCTCGGCCAGTTGGCGGAGCGCTTCGGCATCGAGCTCGACGCGTTCTGCAAGGATCTCGACATCCTCGTGCACGGCACCACCACCGCCGACAACACGATGATCGAGATGAACGGCGC
>JBEPUZ010000012.1:0-37989 GCA_041691275.1 Actinomycetota bacterium
CCCGATAACGAAGTGAATCGACGACTACATCGAGCGCGTACCCGATCCCGTCGACGTAGCAGATCTCGTCACCGTAGTACGTCGGGATCGGAGTTTCGACGATCCGCTTTCCCGCTTCGACGAGCTGAATAATGATCTGTGTGTCGAAATCGAACCCGTCATGATTCGCTTCGAACGGGATGTCGCGGAGTGCGGCGACGGCATACGCGCGGTAGCCGCTATGCCACTCCGTGAGAGTCGTGCCGACGACGGCGTTCTGCACAGTCGTCAGGACACGATTGCCGGCGAACTTGTACAGAGGCATGCCGCCTCGCCGCGCGGCGCCCTTCTGCATCATGCGCGAACCGAACACGGCGTCGCATTCGTCCTCGAGTAGAGGTTCGACCATCTTCGGGAGGTGCTCTGGCGCGTATTGTCCGTCACCGTGCAAGAGCACAACGATGTCGAGTCCATGATCGATCGCCCAGCGGTAGGCGGCCTTCTGGTTACCCCCGTACCCGAGATTGCGATCACGACGGATGATCGTCAGCGGTAGCTCGGACACCTGTTGATATCCAAGTCCAACGAGAAACGTTGAGTCCTGGCTAGCGTCGTCGCACACGAGTACATCGCTGATTTGTGGAACGAATGAGGCGGGGATGCGATCGAGCACTTGCGCGAGCGTCGCTGCTGCATTGTACGCGACAACGATGACACCGATTCGCTTCGCCGTGGGAGTCCCCATCGATCAGACGATATCACCGGCGAATCGCGCGAATGGTGCTCCGGTCGCGTTTGTTCGCGGCGCGCTGAAGCGACACGCTGCCGACGTCGTCGCACCGCTCGACTGCGTCCGTACCGCGCGCATGTGGCACGTCGCGGCGCGAGAAGATCAGCGCGGTCGGCTGCCGGTGCTCATCGGTCGGCCGAGGAGCGAGCCACGTTCACGACTGCCATGCCGCTATTACCACTGACGAGCTGGTCTGGATCCGGCGGCGGCTCGCTCCAGCGCCAGAGGCGACGGATGCCGAGCACGACACATGCCAGGAGCACGGTCCACACCAGCCATCCAAGCTGCTCCTGAGAAAGAGTGAGTTGTCGGGCCCTGGCCTGATACCACGGAAAACCGTCCGTCCAGTGGGTGTAGACGATCACGAGGAAAACCCCGGCGATCAAATTGTAGATCGCACCGGCCCAGACGTCGAGCAATAAGACGCTTGCAGCGGCCCACGCGATGTACTGCGTGCCGAAGTTGGTCGTGAGGAGAAGAAAGGTGGTAAGCGAGAGCGCGACTCCGGCTGCGACGGCGTCCGGTCGTTTGAACACGAGTAGTGCAGGAACAAGTGCCGAGATCGCGAGCGCAGCGAATCTTCCGGGCCCGATCAAGTGGTCGACGAGGCCTGCGTCGTGGGCGTGCCGTGCGAAATCGACGATTCCCCATCTGCCGTCCTTCGGGAGAAGGCCCTTGTAGTCGAGGACGTTCCGCTTGAAACCTGTCCATTGCCGTACGACGACCGGACCCCACAAAGGCAAGAGCACCACGAGAAACCCGCGCGTCGCCGCGATGAGCCGTCGTCGATCGCGGACCAGAGCCGCCACGATTACGGGGAGCGAGACGACCGGAACGAGCTTGATCGACAAGGAGGCGGCGGCCGAAACGCCCGCCCAAAATGGTCGGTCTCGGACGACGAGATAGGCGCTCAGGAGAATGAAGAGTACGAACACGGGATCGGTGTTGCCGTGGAAGCCCGAGATCACGAACAACACCGGGCTGAGCGCGACGGCGACAGCGGCGGCGGTCGCTTCTGCGAGGCTCCGGAAACGCCTGACGAGCTCGAACACGAGGAAGGCCGTCGCTACGTCGGAGATGGTGGCCGGGACACGTATGAGAAAACGAAGAGATGGGCCGTGCGACGAGATGGCGTTGCACGCGACGAGGAACCAACCGATCAGGGGAGGATGGTTGAAGGGAACCCGGTAGTGGGTCGCGTAGATGCCTATCGGGCCGAGCTTCTGCACGCTCGACGCAAAAAAGCGCCAGTGCGTGATGTCGTTTGTTCCCTCCGTCGTCGCGGCGATGCGCAACTTCGCGATCACCGTCACCAACGCACATGCGAATACGTCGAGCCGACAGCGTGTGACGCGCCCCATTCGGCCGTTCATCGCACGTCGTTCCGCCGACCGGCCTCAGACGATGCACCCGAGCATCTTTGCTCATCGCTCGAGTTCTGAAGTTGTCGTTGCGCAACACCCGGGATTCGCACACCGCACTATAGCCAGGAGCAGGGGCGACGCTGTCTCCAACGCATCCTCAAGGTGGGTCGTGAACCTCGGTCGTTGCTATCCTCACGCCGGTTGCGCCTTTTCCTCGCAGGAGCTGAACACTTAGGCCCCGCCGACGGCGCGAACAGCGTGAACGTGCGTGCAAGGAGCGCAATCTGCGACGTCTCGGAGGACCTGATGGCGAAACTGGAAGTGGGCGACAAGGCCCCAACGTTCACACTCGAGGACCAGAACGGGAAGAAGGTCAAGCTCGCGGACGCGAAGGGCAAGCGGGTCGTCGTGTACTTCTACCCGAAGGCCGACACGCCCGGGTGCACGCAGCAGTCGTGCAACCTGCGCGACGCGTTCCCGCAGCTGAAGAAGTTGAAGGCCGTCGTGTACGGCATCAGCCCCGACCCGGTCGCGAAGCAAAAGAAGTTCGACGACAAGTACGGGCTCGGGTTCCCGCTGCTCTCCGACACAGAGCACTCCGCGGCCGAGGCGTTCGGGGTGTGGGCCGAGAAGTCGATGTACGGCCGCAAGTTCATGGGCATCGTGCGCTCGGCCTTCGTCATCGATGAGAAGGGCAAGCTCGCCGGCGTCTTCTACAAGGTCAGCCCGAAGGACACTGTCCCGAAGGTGCAGGAGACGCTCGAAGCGATGAAGTGATGAATGCATCGTTCGGCGGCGAAGTGAAATAAGGAAGTGAATAAGGAGCGCCGGTGCGGAGCCCGCCGGGCCGCGCCCGTAAGTGCTCCGACGATCGAAACCGACGGAAGGCAATGCAATGCGACGCGAGGAGCTGCGGGCGTTACAGGACCCGCTGAAGGAGCAGTACCGCGACGACCCGAGTGGAGCGCTCGTGACGCTCTCAGCCGTCGGCACCCTCGGCGAAGGGCTCACGTGCTCGGTCGCGACCGGTCGGGCGATCGCGGAGGCGGGTCTGCATCCGGCGACGGGCGGCGACGGGATGACGTTGTGCTCGGGCGACATGCTGCTCGAGGCGCTCGCCGCCTGCGCCGGAGTGACGCTCCGAGCTGTTTCGACGTCGCTGGAGATCCCGGTCCGCGACGGACGCGTGCTCGTCGAAGGCGATCTCGACTTCCGGGGCACGCTCGCGGTCGCCAAGGACGCGCCGGTGGGCTTCACCGCGATTCGCGTGGCCTTCGAGCTCGACTCCGACGCGACCGAGGAGCAGCTCGACACCCTGGTGCGACTCACCGAGCGCTATTGCGTCGTGTTGCAGACGCTCGCGGGAACGCCGGCGCTCTCGGTCGCCCGGAGCGGCGCGCCGACCTGATGAACTAGGCGCGATGGAGAAGGATCGGCTGCAGGCGTTCAGCGACGGGGTCATCGCGATCCTGATCACGATCATGGTGCTCGAGCTGCGGACGCCGACCACGCCGCACGCGAATGAGCTCAGCGACCGCGTGCCCATCTTCCTCAGCTACGCGCTGAGCTTCGTCAACATCGGGATCTACTGGAACAACCACCATCACTTGTTGGCCGCCACGAAACGGATCAACGGAGTGGTGCTCTGGGCCAACCTGCACCTCCTGTTCTGGCTGTCACTGTTCCCGTTCTGCACCGGTTGGATGGGGGAGAATCACTTCGACTCACTGCCGACCGCCACGTACGGCGTCGTCATGTGCATGGCCGGGCTCGCCTACTACATCTTGAAAACGACGATCATCTACGCCGAGGGTCCCGACTCGACCCTCGCCGGCGCGCTCGGCAGCGACACCAAGGGCAAGATCTCGCCCGTCATCTACATCGCCGCAGTCCCGCTCGCCTTCGTGAACAAGTGGATCGCCGTGGCGCTCTACGTCGTGGTCGCGGTCATGTGGTTCGTGCCGGATAGGCGCATCGAGGCGAGGATCCAGCCGACATAACTGCCTTCATCCGCGCTCAGTTGCCTCGACCTTGGCGAGACGGTCGACGCCGATGGTGCGTCGAGACCTCACACATCGCCGCGGCCGCGAATTCGCCGACGTGAGCGGCCATGGCTATGGCAACCGCGCGGTCGCCGGGGGCGAAGCCGACGCCGGTCGTGGTTGTCGCAGGAACAAGGAGGAAGCGGCCGAGCATGAGGCCGCGGTAATGGACGGGTAGCTCCACGCCGGGTTCGCCGCGCCACTCCGCGATTCCTGGTTCGGCGGCGGGGAGCACGATCCGACCGGGCTCGATCCGGGGCCGTTGCCCGTCGAAGGGAAACGGCTCGAACCGGCACCAGAGCAGACCCAACATTGCGATGAGTCGTTCCGCGGTGGCGCAAAGAATCGCGGCGGTGCCGGGCTTCTCCCACCACTCCGGAGTCGGTAACGACGCTGATCCCGGCATCGACGAAACCCTTTCGGGCACCGACGGGCGGTGCCGCAACTGCCGTTCTAGGCCCGGCTCAGTCGCCGGTCATCGTTCCTTACGCGTTCCTTGTGCGCAGCCGGCAAGTCGTGACGGATTCCTTACGTCCGGTTCCGTCGGTCAGATTGCTGAAGGATGCGCTTCACGGATCCGACACACGGCCGAGACCTTCGCGAAAGCAAGCCGAGGTCCACTGACCCGGGACGAACGAGCCGCACTGCGCGCAGATTGCATCATCGATCCGACCGGCCCACGGGCTGGTTGCTCACGAGGAGGCTCTGTGTCGCGAGGCAAGAAGTTCGTCGCGCTCAGCCTGATGACGTTCATCGTCATCGTGGTTCTTGGCGCGATCTGGGGTCATAAGGGAGGCGACCCGACCGGGACGACCTCCACAGTTGCGAACAGTTACTCCAATGTCTTCCAGGGGGGCTCGACGGCGGGCGTACCGGTCTCTCAGGTCGGCATCAACCAGCTCGCCACGTCGACGGGCAACGCCGGTCTATCCATCAACTTCGTCTGGGTGCTCATCACAGGCTTCTTGGTGTTGTTCATGCAGGTCGGTTTCGCGTTCCTCGTGACAGGACTCACCCGAGCGAAGAACGCCGCCCACATGATGATGATGAACGTCGCGGCGTTCGCGGTCGCGTTGCTCGCGTACTACGCGGTCGGGTTCGCGTTCATGTTCGGCGGATTGCAGGTGCTGAGCCTGGGTGGCACGACACCACTCTCCGGCATGCTGCACATCGCGAGCCAGACCAACGGCGGCATCATCGGTACACACGGGTTCCTGCTCCAGAGCCATGGCTCCTACGACGTCGGCGTGATGGTGCTGTTCTTGTTCGAGGTCGTATTCATGGAGACCGCCGGCTACATCATCGTCGGCGCGATCGCCGAGCGGATCTCGTTTGCCGGATTCCTGCTCGCCGAGGTCTGTATGGGCGCGATCATCTATCCGATCTACGGCCAGTGGATGTGGGGCGGGGGTTGGATGGCGCACCTGGGGACTGGTCCGCTCAGTCTCGGCCACGGCGCGGTCGACTTCGCCGGCTCGGGCGTGGTCCACGCCACCGGAGGTTGGGCGGCCCTTGCATTGGCGATGGTGCTCGGGCCCCGCATCGGCAAGTTCAACAAGGACGGCTCGGCGAACGCCATACCGGGGCACAACATCCCCTTCGTGGTCATCGGAACGTTGATCCTCGTGTTCGGCTGGATGGGATTCAACCCGGGCTCGACGCTCAGCGCGATCGACAGCCGCATCGGCGTTGTTGCGGTGAACACCTTGCTCGCTGCGTGCGCCGGGTTCGTGCTGGCCATGATCATCACCGACGTCAAGTACGGCAAGCCCGACATCTCGATGTCGTGTAACGGCATGCTTGCCGGACTCGTCGCCATCACGGCGGGGTGCGCATTCGTCGCGCCTTGGGCCGCCGTAATCATCGGGGTTGTCGCCGGAACGCTCGTTGTCTACAGCGTTGAGATGTTCGACAAACTCGGTATCGACGACCCGTGTGGCGCGATCTCGGTACACGGCATGAACGGTGCGTGGGGCGTTCTTTCCGTCGGTCTCTTCGCCGACGGCACCTACGGCTCCGGTTGGAACGGCGTGAACGGCACCGTGAAGGGGCTCTTGTACGGCGACGGCGGCCAGCTGGTGGCTCAGATCGTCCATGTCGTCGTCGGGTTCCTCTGGGCGTGGGGAGTTACCTGGTTGATCTTCACGGTGGCGAAGAACTTCATGAAGATCCGGGTGTCGCCGGAAGTGGAGCTCGAGGGTCTCGACATGGCCGAGTTCGGTGTGCTCGCCTATCCCGACTTCGTGCTGCGCTCGGCGCCGGTCCACGTCGACTCCGAGGAGCCCGCGACCGCAGCCAACGGATCACACCTCACTGTCGATTTGGAGCAGTCATGAAACTCGTCGTGGCGATCGTGAAACCGCACAAGCTCGACGACGTCAAAACTGCGCTCGAGAAGGTCGGGATCCAGGGCATCACGATCAGCGAGGTCCAGGGTTTCGGGCGACAACGCGGACACGCCGAGGTGTACCGGGGCGCCGAGTACAACATCGACTTCGTGCCGAAGGTCAAGCTCGAGGTGCTGGTCGAAGACGGCGATGTCCTCAAGGTGAGTGAGGAGATCCAGTCGTCGGCCCGGACCGGCAAGATCGGCGACGGCAAGGTCTGGGTGCTCCCGGTCGAACACCTGGCCCGGATCCGGACCGGCGAGCTCGGGAGCGACGCTCTCTAACCATTGCTCGTGAATCCGTCTGTAAGAATCGCGATAAGAACGCGTAAGGATCGTTGCTTTTCGGTACCAGGGCTCGCAATCTTGGAGCGACCGTACCGTGAGGTAGTGATCATCCGAGCGGACTCGGCACACGTCGACCCCGCGGAAACAGCTCGTTCGTCCCAAAGCGAATGCGCGCTGTGCCCGCGGGGTCGATCGCGTCCGGAACGGTAGTCGCTAAGGACGCGCAAAGAACTCGCAGCGAGGCGCAAGGAAGCCGTCAAGCTGTCGGGCGGACGCCGCGACAGAGCGCATCATCGGGTCATGTCACTGACCCAAGGAGCTCTCCGATGCAGGACGTGATCTTCATCCTGATTCTCACGGCGTTCTTCGCCTTCACGGTGGTGTTCGTGAAGGCGTGTGAGCTCATCATCGGGCCCGACATCGAAGCTGCCCGCTCGGACGGCGACGCAGCGACGACCGACCCCGAGCAGGTCGCGGCATGACCGGAATCGAGAGTGTCATCGGGCTCGCGCTCTGCCTGCTCGCCGCCACTTACCTCGTGTACGCCCTCGTGTTCCCGGAGAAGCTCTGATGTCGACGGCAGCATGGGCCGAGCTTGTCGCGCTGATCGTGCTCCTCGCGATCAGTACTCCGCTCCTCGGCAACTACATGGCGAAGGTCTACGGCGGGAATAAGGCGCCCGGCGACCGTGTGTTCCTCCCCGTCGAACGCGGGATCTACCGCCTGACCGGCGTCGATCCCGACAGTGAACAGCGGTGGCAGACGTACGCGATCTCGCTGCTCGCGTTCAGCTTCGCGTCGGTGATCATCCTCTACGCGCAGATCCGGCTGCAGGGACACCTGCCGTTCAACGCCGATCATCAGGTCGGCGTGAAGCCGACGCTGTCGTTCAACACCGCAGTGAGCTTCCTGACCAACACCAACTGGCAGAACTACGCGGGCGAGACGACGATGTCGCACCTCACCCAGATGGCCGGTCTCGCGGTGCACAACTTCGTGTCGGCCGCCGCCGGTGCCGCAGTCGCGGTCGCGCTGATCCGCGGGCTGACGCGCAGGCGGACGCACACGCTCGGGAACTTCTGGGTCGACCTCGTGCGCACAACGATCCGAGTGCTCCTCCCGATGGCGTTCGTCTTCGCACTCGTTCTCGTCAGCCAGGGCGTGGTCCAGAACTTCCACGCGGCCAAGCCGGTCACGACCGTCGCCGGACAGACGCAGACACTCCCCGGCGGTCCGATCGCGAGCCAAGAGGCGATCAAGGAGATCGGGGAGAACGGCGGCGGTCCCTACAACGCCAACTCCTCGCACCCGTTCGAGAACCCGAACCCGATCACGAACATTCTCGAGATCTGGATGCTGCTCGCGATCCCGTTCGCGTTCCCGTGGATGTTCGGGAAGATGGCGGGTTCACTCAAGCAAGGCATGGCCGTGCTGAGTGCGATGCTCGCCCTCTGGCTCGTGGTCTCGGTACTGGCGATGGTCTTCGAGGCGAACGGCAACTCGAAACTGAACAAGGAAGGCGTCGCCCAGACCGCGACGTCGACGCAGGCCGGCGGCAACATGGAAGGCAAGGAGACGCGGTTCGGTCCCGCGACCTCCGGCCTGTTCGCGTCGTCGACGACCGGCACCTCGACCGGCTCGGTCGACGCGACCCACGACAGCTTCACGCCGCTCGGCGGCGCGGCTCCGCTCGTCAACATCATGCTGGGCGAGGTTGATCCGGGCGGTACTGGGTCGGGTCTCTACGGGATGCTGCTGTTCGCGTTGCTCTCGGTCTTCATCGCCGGCCTCATGGTCGGGCGCACACCCGAGTATCTCGGCAAGAAGATTCAGGGCGCCGAGATGAAGCTGGTGGTGCTCTACATCCTGTTCGTGCCGCTGGTGGTGCTCGCGTTCACCGCGGCATCTCTGGTGATGAAACATCCGCTCAACTCGCTGGAGAATTCGGGCCCGCACGGGCTGACCGAGATGACGTACGCGTTCACCTCGCAGGCGAACAACAACGGGTCGGCGTTCGGAGGCCTGGCCGGGAACACCGACTGGTTCAACGTGACGGGAGGCCTGGCCATGCTCGTCGGTCGGTTCATGTTGATGATTCCCGTGCTCGCCATCGCCGGGTCCCTCGGCCGCAAGCAGCCGACCCCTGTCTCTGCGGGAACCTTCCCGACCGACACCGGCTTGTTCGCGACGTTGCTGACCGGTGTCGTCGTGATCGTCGTCGGACTGACCTACTTCCCGGTCGTCGCGCTCGGCCCGGTGGTCGAGCACCTCGTGGGCAAGTTCTAGGAGCAATCGAACATGACTATGACCTCAACTGAGTCAATCGAGCCGTCGGAACCCTCGGCCGACGGACCGGACCGGCCGGCAAAGGTGCGGACCCGACCGTCGGGATCGAAGTCGCTGTTCGACCCCAAGATCATGAAGCGCGCGGTCGGCGACTCGTTCGTGAAGCTCGACCCGCGGCAGATGATGCGTAACCCGGTGATGTTCATCGTGGAGATCGGGAGCATCCTCACCACGATTCTCTTCTTCCAGAAGCTGTCGTCGGCGAGCGCCAACGACAGCGTGTTCACCGGACTCGTCACAGCCTGGCTGTGGTTCACGGTGCTCTTCGCGAACTTCGCAGAGGCGGTTGCGGAAGGTCGGGGCAAGGCCCAGGCCGATACGCTGCGAAAGACCAGGTCGGAAACGGTCGCCCGTATCCGCCAAGCCGACGGAACGATCACCGAGAAGTCGTCGAACGACCTTCTGGTCGGCGACGAGTGCGTCGTGGTCGCGGGCGAGCTGATCCCTGGCGACGGCGAGATCATCGAAGGTATCGCGTCCGTCGACGAGTCGGCCATCACCGGCGAGTCCGCGCCCGTGATCCGTGAGTCCGGCGGCGACCGCTCGGCGGTCACCGGGGGCACCCGTGTGCTCTCCGACGAGATCATCGTGCGCATCACGTCGAAGCCGGGCGAGACCTTCCTCGACCGGATGATCGCGCTCGTCGAAGGCGCCTCGCGCCAAAAGACTCCGAACGAGATCGCACTCAACATCCTGCTCGCGGGATTGACGATCATCTTCCTGCTCGCGGTGGTCACCCTCCAGCCGTTCGCCATCTACTCCAAGGCGAGCCAGTCGCTCACGGTGCTGGTCGCGTTGCTGGTCTGCCTCATCCCGACGACGATCGGTGCGCTGCTCTCGGCAATCGGCATCGCCGGAATGGACCGGCTCGTGCAGCGCAACGTGCTCGCCATGAGCGGGCGCGCGGTCGAAGCTGCAGGTGACTGCTCGACCTTGCTCCTCGACAAGACCGGCACCATCACCTACGGCAACCGTCAGGCCGCCCAATTCCTGCCGGTTCCGGGAGTCGACGAGCACACGCTGGCCGATGCGGCGATGCTCTCGAGCCTGGCCGACGAGACCCCGGAGGGGCGTTCCATCGTCACGTTCGCCGAGGAGAAATACGGACTGGTGCCGAGGGAGATCCCGAACGCCGAGCTGGTCGCCTTCACGGCCCAGACCCGGATGAGTGGGGTCGATTTCGACGGTAACTCGATTCGCAAGGGTGCGGCCGACTCGGTACGTCGCTGGGTGGTCGAACAGGGCGGCGTCGCACCCGACGAGCTGGAGACGATCGTCGACGGCATCGCGACGCAGGGCGGAACGCCGCTCGTGGTCGCGAACGGCACACGCGTGCTCGGGGTCATCTACCTCAAGGACGTCGTGAAGCAGGGGATGCGCGAACGCTTCGACCAGATGCGCGCCATGGGCATCCGCACGGTGATGATCACCGGCGACAACCCGCGTACAGCCGCCGCGATCGCGGCGGAGGCTGGAGTCGACGACTTCCTGGCCGAGGCCACGCCCGAAGACAAGATGGCGCTGATCAAGCGCGAGCAGCTCGGCGGTGCGATGGTGGCGATGACGGGCGACGGGACCAACGACGCTCCCGCGCTCGCCGTCGCCGACGTCGGCGTCGCGATGAACACCGGCACGCAGGCCGCCAAAGAGGCCGGCAACATGGTCGACCTCGACTCGAATCCGACGAAGCTCATCGAGATCGTCGAAATCGGCAAGCAGCTGTTGATCACCCGCGGTTCGCTCACGACGTTCTCGATCGCGAACGACATCGCCAAGTACTTCGCGATCATCCCGGCGATGTTCGCGGGCGTGTTCCCGCAGCTCGACTCGCTGAACATCATGCGGTTGAGCAATCCGCACACCGCGATTCTGTCGGCGGTCATCTTCAACGCCCTGGTGATCGTGTTCCTCATCCCGCTCGCGCTGCGAGGCGTGAAATTCCGGGCGATGGGCGCCGCCGCGATCCTGCGGCGCAACCTCCTCATCTACGGCCTGGGCGGGATCATCGCCCCGTTCATCGGGATCAAGCTCATCGACATCGTCGTCACCGCCCTGGGAGTGCACTGATGACCGTGCGGATGCAACGAAGCCGGTCAGTCCGGGTGTCGCGTCGACTCGGTCGGCACAGTGAAGGAGCCATGTAGTGCTGCGTCGTCAGCTCGTTACCGGATTGCGCATGACCGTGGTACTGACGGTGCTGCTCGGCTTCGTCTATCCGTTGGCCGTCACGGGCATCTCGCAGTTCACGATGTCGAAGCGTGCCGACGGTTCGCTGGTGAAGGTCGACGGCAAGGTGGTCGGTTCGTCGCTGATCGGTCAGAGCTTCGCCGACAAGGCCGGCAACCCGTTGCCGAAGTACTTCCAGCCCCGACCTTCGGCCACCGCTACGACTCCGTACAACGCGATGGCGAGCGGCGGATCGAACTACGGACCGTCGAGTCCCACGTTGCTCGCCGACGTCGCAGCGCGCGTCGCCGCGTACCGCACCCTCAACGGCTTGACCGCGAACGTGAAGGTCCCCTCGGACGCGGTGACGTCGTCGGCGTCGGGACTCGATCCCCAGATCTCGGTCGCCAATGCCCGCCTGCAGGCGGCCCGGGTTGCCCAGGCTCGACACCTCACCGTGATCCAGGTCACTGCCGTCATCGCCGCGCATACGCAGGGGCGCCAGCTCGCGGTGCTCGGCGAGCAGACTGTGAACGTGCTCGAGCTCAACCTCGCCCTTGATCAGATGAGCTGACGATGGCTCGTGGTGGTCTTCGCGTGTATCTCGGCGCCGCGCCCGGAGTGGGCAAGACGTTCGCGATGCTGAACGAAGGTCGTCGCCGTCACGACCGCGGTACCGACGTAGTCGTGGGATTCGTCGAGACCCACGGGCGGTCGATGACGATGGAGCAGCTCGGCGATCTCGAGATCGTGCCCCGAGAGAAGATCGCGTACCGGGGGAGCGAGTTCGAGGAGATGAACGTCGACGCACTCCTGGCGCGACGCCCCCGGCTCGCGCTCGTCGACGAGCTCGCCCACACGAACGTCCCCGGTTCCCGCAACGAGAAGCGGTGGCAGGACGTCGAAGAGCTGCTCGCGGCCGGTATCGACGTCGTGTCGACCGTGAACATCCAACACCTCGAGTCGGTGAACGACGTTGTCGAACGCATCACGGGGGTGCAGCAGCGGGAGACGCTGCCCGACGAGGTCGTGCGCCGCGCCGACCAGGTCGAGCTCGTCGACAGCACGCCCGAAGCGCTCCGGCGGCGGATGGCGCACGGGAACATCTACAAACCCGAAAAGGTCGACGCCGCCCTCGCGAACTACTTCCGGCCCGGCAACCTCGCCGCCCTGCGCGAGCTCGCGTTGCTGTGGGTCGCCGACAAGGTGGACGAGAGCCTGCAGCAATACATGCAGGACCACGGCATCTCCGGTGCGTGGGAGACCCGCGAGCGGGTTGTGGTCGCGCTGACGGGTGCACCCGGGGGGGAGCATCTCGTCCGCCGCGCGTCGCGGATCGCGACCCGGGCCAAGGGCGACCTCCTCGGGGTGCACGTGCGCGCGGGCGAGGGTCTGACCGGTCCGCCGCCCGGATCTCTCGAACGCCACCGCGTCCTGTTGGAAGATCTCGGCGGGGCGTACCACGAGGTCGTCGGGGCCGATGCCTCGCTCGCGCTGGTCGACTTTGCCCGCGCGGAGCGGGCGACCCAGCTGGTGCTGGGTTCCAGCCGGCGGTCTCGCTGGAGCTCGTTGCTCCGGGGCTCGGTTATCAACCGCGTCGTGCGCGCGTCCGGCGAGATCGACGTACACATCATCTCGACCCGGGCCGAACAAGAAGCACCGGTGTCGCGGGTCCGTCCCCACGGGTTCTCTCTCGGCGTGTCCCGCCCGCGGCAGGGCGCCGCGGCCCTGTTCGCCCTGGTTGCGCTTCCGTTGCTGACGGTCGTGTTGTCGCATCAGCGCGACCAGATCGCTCTCAGCAGCGACCTCCTGCTCTACCTCCTGTTAGTCGTCGTCATCACAGCCATCGGCGGCGCGTGGGTCGCGAGCACGGCGGCAGTGGTCGCGTTCCTCCTCGTCAACTGGTATCTCACGCCACCGATCCATACCTGGACGATCTCGGACGGCCAGAACGTGCTCGCGCTCGTCGTCTTTCTCGTGGTCGCCGCGGTTGTCAGCGCGCTCGTCACGGCCGCGGCCCGGCGGGCGATCGAGGCGGCGCGGGCGCGCAGTGAGGCCGGATCGTTGGTGCGGCTCGCGGGCGCGCTGCTCGCCGAAGAGGACCCGCTCGCGGGCATCATGCAGCAGCTGCTGAGCACCTTCGATCTGCGTTCGGTCGCGGTACTCCGCCCGGCCGCTCCGAACGGCTGGCTGGTCGAGGCCCACGCGGGTGAGTCGGTGCTCGAGAGCCCGCAGGATGCGACAGCCGTGTCGGAGCTGCCCGACGGTGCAGTGTTC
Source organism: Actinomycetota bacterium (assembly GCA_041691275.1). GTDB lineage: Bacteria > Actinomycetota > Acidimicrobiia > IMCC26256 > PALSA-610 > PALSA-610. The sequence continues at coordinate 13,639 of JBEPUZ010000012.1, forward strand.
GCCTACGACGGCCCGGATCTCACCGGCGACGATCGGCGTGTACTGAACGCCTTCCTCGCCCAGCTCGCGGTCGCCCTCGCGAGCCGCCAGTTGCGGGCCGACGCGTCGGCCGCGGTCGCGGTTGCCGAAGCTGATGCGCTTCGCACCGCGCTTCTCCGGGCGGTCTCGCACGACCTTCGCACGCCGCTCGCGTCGATCAAGGCTTCGGCTTCGACGCTGCTCGCCGCCGATCTGCATCTCGACGCCGACACGGTGCACCAGCTGCACCAGACGATCGACGAGGAGGTCGATCGCCTCAACGACATCGTCAGCAACCTCTTGGCTATGAGTCGCTTGCAGGTCGGCGCTTTACAACTCGCGTACGCCGACGTCGGCGTCGACGAGATCGTGGGTCGCGCCCTCGTCAGCCTGGGGGACCGGGCCGCGGGGGTCGTCGTCGACGTTCCCGACTCCCTGCCCCGGGTACACGTCGACCCGGCATTGGTGGAGCGGGCACTCGCGAACGTCGTCGACAACGCGCTGGCCTGGTCGCCGCCCGAGCGACCGGTGCGCATCGAAGCGGCCGTCGTGGGCGCCGAGGTCGTGCTGCGAGTGATCGATCGGGGACCGGGAATCCCGCCCGTCGACCGCGACCGGGTGTTTCAGCCGTTCCAGCGTCTGGGCGACGCTCGTACGCGCGGCGGCGCCGGGGTCGGTTTGGGTCTTGCAGTCGCACGTGGTTTCACCGAAGCGACGGGCGGCGAGCTGCAGCTGGAGGACACGCCCGGTGGCGGTACGACGATGACGTTCGCGTTCGCCGACGAAGCCGCCCGGGAGTCGGGTTCATGAGCAAGGTCCTCGTGATCGAAGACGAAGCCCCACTGCGGAGGGCATTGCGCATCTTCCTCGAAGCGCACGATTACGTGGTCGTCCTCGCCGCGACCGGTCGTGAGGGCTTGGAGCTGGCGGCGCACGAGCACCCCGACGTCGTGATCCTCGACCTGGGCTTGCCCGACATGGACGGCGTCGAGGTCGCAACCGCGCTCCGGGGTTGGAGCGTGGTGCCGATCGTCGTGCTCTCGGCGCGCGACGCGGAGCCGGTGAAGGTCGCCGCGCTCGACGCCGGCGCAGACGACTACGTCACCAAGCCGTTCGCGATGAACGAGTTCCTTGCCCGCCTGCGCGCGGCGTTGCGGAGGGCCGCGCCGACCGAGCAGGAGCGGGTCATCACGACGCCTGCCTTCGAGATCGACCTCGGTGCGAAGCAGATCCATCACGACGGCATCGAGATGCACCTCACGCCGACGGAGTGGCAGATCGTCGAGGTGCTCGCGCGCAACCGGGGAAAGCTGATCACCCAACAACAGCTCCTGCAACAGGTGTGGGGACCGCAATACGAGCGGGAGACGCACTACCTGCGCATCTACATGAGCCAGATTCGGCGCAAGCTCGAACCCGACCCGTCGCGACCGCGCTACTTCATCACCGAGCCCGGCATGGGCTACCGATTCGTCATGGAGGAGCCATGAGTGTCTCAGCCGATCTGTCTCGTCGTCCCGCCGATACCGGCGACGGAAACGTGCTCGCGGGCGCCGCGGTCGGTGCGCTCGTCGTCTTCGTTATCGCGGCCGCGCTCACGCCGTTCCGCGATCACCTACCGAACGCCGACATGGCGCTCGGGCTCGTCGTACCGGTGCTGTTCGCCGCGCTCGTGGGCGGAAGGGTCGCGGGCGCGATCACGGCGGTGGTCTCGGCGCTCGTGTTCGACTTTGTGTTCACCCAGCCGTACCTGTCGCTTCGCATATCGAGCAAGGACGACGTCGCGACGTTCGTCGCGTTTCTCGTGGTTGCGATCATCGCGGCCGAGGTGGGGATCCGTTCACGGCGCGGGGGAGCCGCGGCGCGTGAGTCGAGGTCCGAGCTCGACCGATTGGTGCGGGTCGCCGAGTTGGCTGCCCATGGCGCGGATATCGACGACGTCGTGATGTCGGCGCGTGCCGAGCTGATCGGACTGTTCGGGCTCGAAGAGTGCGTGTTCCAGGCCGAGCGTTCAGGTCCCGAGCTCCCGCGGCTCGGTAATCGAGGTGCGCTGGAAGGTGCGCGGCTCGTGGCCTGGGGCGACTTTCTGCTCCCGACCGGGGGAGTCGAGGTCGCCGTGATGGGGCGAGGTCACGATCTCGGACGACTCGTGTTGTACGCGTCCGAGGCGACGCGGGCCTCGCTCGAGAAGCGATTGGTCGCGATCGCAATCGCGGACGAGCTCGGCCTCACCCTCGCCTCGTCCGCTCGCCCCACCGCCTGAGGCTGCGAAGACCCCGAAATTCCACCAACAGTTGTCGAAGATATCCGCGCTATGCACCGATAACTCCGACAACTGTTGGTGGAGAGATCCGCGCTATGCGCGGTCTACTCCGACAACTGTTGGGCGTACATCATGCACCGATGGCGTGGTAGCCGCCGTCGACGTGCACGACCTCGCCGGTTGTCGCGGGGAAGAGGTCGGAGAGCAGCGCGATGCACGCCGCACCCACCGGCGCAGGGTCCTTCACGTTCCAGCCCAGCGGCGCCCGGGCGTCCCAAGCGTCCTCGAACTTCTCGAAACCGGGGATGCTCCGAGCCGCGATCGTCCGGATCGGGCCCGCGGCGACAAGGTTCACCCGGATGCCGTCGGGTCCGAGGTCGCGGGCGAGATATCGCGCCGTAGATTCCAACGCGGCCTTGGCCACGCCCATCCAGTCGTAGACGGGCCACGCGACCGTGGCGTTGTCGAAGTCGAGGCCGACGATGCTGCCGCCGCTCGTCATCAGGGGACGGCACGCAACCGCCAGGGACTTCAACGAGTACGCGCTCACCTGGAGCGCGACCGCGACGTCTTCCCACGGAGCGCTGAGGAAGCCGCCGCCCAGGCACGATTCCGGGGCGAATCCGATCGCGTGAAGTACGCCGTCGAGATGGCCGCCGACCTCGGTTGCGAGCGCGTCGAGGTGGACGTTGTCGGTGACGTCGAGCTCGATGATCGTCGGTTCGGTCGGCAGCCGGCGGGCCGCCCGCTTCGTCAGGCTCATCGCGCGCCCGAACGAGGTGAGGATGATCTCCGCACCCTCCTCCTGCGCACGCTTCGCGACCGAGAAAGCCATTGAGGCGTCGTTCAGGACGCCTGTGATCAACACCCGTTTGTCGGCAAGCAGCATCGTTCTCGGTTCCCCTCAGAGTGGCGTGTTCGAATGCCGGCGCGCCGGCCGCTGGTCGCGCTTGTGCACCAGCATCTCGAGTCCGTCGACCAACATGTGGCGCGTCGCGGCCGGCTCGATGACCTCGTCGACGAGCCCGCGTTCCGCCGCGCGGTACGGATTCTCGAACGCTTCGCGGTAGTTCCCGACGAGATCGGGATCGCTGCGACCCTTGTTGAGGATCGCGACCGCGCCGGCAGCACCCATGACCGCGATCTCCGCCGAGGGCCAAGCGACGCAGAGGTCGTTTCCGATCCCACGCGAATCCATCACGATGTACGCCCCGCCATACGCCTTGCGGAGCACGACGCAGATGCGCGGGACGGTCGCCGCGCAGTATGCGTGTACCAACTCGGCGCCATGGCGGATCATTCCCCGCCATTCGAGATCACGCCCGGGTTCGAAGCCGGGCGTGTCCACAAACGTGATGATCGGGAGGTTGAAGACGTCGCACGTGTCGACGAAGCGCGCTGCCTTGCGCGACGCTTCGATGTCGAGCGTTCCCGCGCGTTGCTGCGGTTGGTTCGCGACGATCCCGACCGCCCGGCCTGCGAGTGTTCCGTAGCCGGTGACGAGGTTGGGTGCATAGCGCGGCCGCACCTCGAGGAAGGAGTCGGCGTCGAGCACGTCGTCGAGCACGACCCGCACGTCGTAGGAGGCGGTCGAGCGCTGGGGCACGACCGTGGCCGCGAGCTCGCACCGGCGTTCGGTTGGGTCGTCGCAGCCGACGAGCGGCGGGTCGGCGAGGTGATGGTCAGGCAGGTACCAGAGGAGCGACGCGATGGCTTCGTGCGCCGCGCGCTCGTCGGCCACGACGAGCGACGCGACCCCGGTCCGGGCGGCGTGCACGGACGCGCCGCCGAGCTCGGAGCGTGACACCCGTACGCCGGTGAAGTCCTCGACCGAGTCGGGACCCGTGACGTACGCGAACGCGTCTTCTGTCATCACGACGTGGTCGAAGAGCCCGAGCGCGAGCGCAGGGCCCGACACACACGCACCAGTGACCGCGAGGAACGTGGGGACGACGCCGGAGATCAGCGCGAGCTCGCGGGCGATCCGGCCCCAGGCGTGCAGCGCGGCGACCCCGTCGCGCAGCTCCGCGCCCGACGTGTCGAACTCGCCGACCAGAGGGATCTGCAGTTCGCCCGCGAGACGGACGGCGCGTTCCACCGTCGCGCTACCGGCCACGCCGATCGCTCCGTGATGCTTTCCGCCCGCGACCCGGAAGGCGACGACGCGCCGACCGTCGATCTCGGTGATCTCGGCCGAGGCGGCCTCGTCAGCCCACGCGTGAAGGGGCGTGGAGCTCACGAATGCGGCGCCAACACCAAGGTCGCGTTGTGGCCGCCGAATCCGAACGAGTTGGAGAGCGCGGGCGCGGGGTCGAACGGTCGGGGCGCTCCGTGCACGATGTCGAGGCCGATCTCTTCGCCGATCTGCACGAAGTTCGCGGTCGGCGGGATCGCACGGTGCGCGAACGTGAGCAGACACGCGACCGCCTCGGTCGCGCCGGCCGCGCCGATGAGGTGCCCGGTGACACCCTTGGTCGAGGTCACCTGCGGAGGCGTCTCGCCGAAGACCTTGTGGATCGCCTCGGCCTCGGCCGCGTCGTTGAGCGGCGTCGACGTGCCGTGCGCGTTGACGTGCCCGATCGCCGAAGACTCCAGGCCTGCATCGTCGAGCGCCAACTGCATGCATGCAGCCGCACCTTCGCCGCCGGGAGACGGCGCGGTGATGTGGTACGCATCGGCGTTGCGGCCGTAGCCGACGATCTCGCCGTAGATGTGGGCTCCGCGAGCAACGGCGCGGTCCCAACGTTCCAGCACGAGCGCGGCGGCACCTTCACCCATGACGAAGCCGTCGCGGTCGGCGTCGAACGGACGCGACGCGTGCTCGGGATCGTCGTTTCGGGAACTGAGCGCGGTCATGCGGTGGAACGCGGAGATCGTGGTCGGCGTGATGCACGATTCCGAGCCGCCCGTCATCACGATGTCGGCGCTCTCGTCGCGGATGAGCCGCGCCGCCTCGCCGATCGCGTTCGCGCTCGCGGCACATGCGGTTACGACGCAGAAGTTCGGGCCCTTCCAGCCGAACTGCATGGCGATCGTGCCGGCAGTGGCGTTGGGCATCATCATCGGCACGAGGAAGGGGCTGACCCGCGACGCTCCCTTGTCCTTGTAGATCCCGACCTGTTCTTCCAGCGTGATCAGACCGCCGACGCCCGTACCCATGATCACGGCGCTCCGGGCCGGATCGCATCCGTGTTCGCCGGCCGCCGCGAGCGCGTCGGCGGCGGCCGCGAACCCGAGCTGAGTGACCCGGTCGACGCGCCGCGACTCCTTGCCGCTCAGATAGGTGGTCGGATCGAAGTCGCGGACCTCGCACCCGAACCGCACCGGCAGGTCGGCCGGGTCGTAGCGCTCTATCCGGGCTGCGGTGGAGCGACCGGACGCGAGCGTCGACCAGAACGTCTCGAGATCATTTCCCGCCGGGGTCTTGACCCCGAGACCGGTTACCGCGACGCGGACGCGGCCGCGGTGATCGAGAGCTTCGGGTGTCGTGGAGGTCGACGCCATGGTCTACGCGCCCACCTTGCCCAGGACGAGGTCGACCGCCTGGCCGATCGTCGTGACGCCTTCGAGATCGTCTTCCGGTACTTCGATGTCGAAACGCTCCTCGAGGCCCATGACCAGCTCGACGAGGTCGAGGCTGTCGGCGTCGAGATCCTCCTTGAAGCGCGCGGTCTCGGTAACCAGGTCGGGGTCGACGCTCAGGACCTCGGCGGCGACTTCCTTGATCGTGACGAGCGCTTCGGCGCGTTCCATTGGAGATGTCCTCTCGTAAGTTCCGGGCTGGGGTTCGATCAGTGGCCCATGGCCAGACCGCCGTCGACGGGCACGACTGCACCCGTCACGTACGCGGCTGACTCTGAGCACAGGAATGCGATGACCGCCGCGCATTCTTCCGCGGTTCCGAAGCGTCCGAGTGGCACTGCAGCTTCGACCTGCGCGCGCCAGTCGTCCTTGAGCTCGTTGGTCATCGAGGTCACGATAGGGCCGGGAGCGACGACATTGGCGGTGATGTTGCGTCGGGCCAGCTCTCGGGCGACGCTGCGCGTGAGGCCGACGAGCCCGGCCTTGGCCGCGGCGTAGTTCGCCTGGCCGGCCTGGCCGATGTGGGCGCTGGCCGACGACACGTTGACGATCCGCCCGAATCGGGCCTTCATCATCCCTGGCGTCGCCCGCCGGATCGTGTGGAACGCCCCACTGAGATTCGTGTCGAGTACATCGTTCCAGTGCTCGTCGGTCATCCGCACGACGAGGCCGTCTCGGGTGATGCCGGCGTTGTTCACGAGGATCGTGACCGCGCCGAACGCACCCTCGACCTCACTGAACGCGGCGTCAACGGCCGCGGGATCGGCGACGTCGGCGCACACGGCGATCGCCTTGCTCCCGGCGCGCTCGACCGCTTCTTGGGTCTCACGGGCCCCGTCGGCGTCGGCCGAGTAACAGAAGGCGACGTGATTTCCGGCCGCCGCGAGCGCGAGCACGGTTTCCCGGCCGATGCCGCGCGAACCTCCCGTGACGAACGCGACCCGCTCGGTCGTCGGGATGGTCGCCGCGCTCAATGCGCGCCCCAGCGGATGAGCGCGCTCGCCCACGTCATCCCGGCCCCGAAGCCGGAGCAGAGCACGAGATCGCCGTCGCGGACGCGACCGTCGTCGACGGCTTCGAAGAGCGCGAGAGGAATCGACGCCGACGACGTGTTGCCGTAGCGATCGATGTTGACGAGCGTGCGCGCGGGATCGATGCCCAGCCGGCTCGCGGCCGCGTCGATGATGCGACCGTTGGCCTGATGCGGGACGAACCACGCGACGTCGGCTGAGGTGACACCGGCCCGGTCGAGGGCGAGGCTCGCCGACTCCACCACGACGCGAACCGCGCGCCGGAACACCTCTTGACCTGCCATCTTCAGGTAGTGACCGCGATCGGCGATCGTCTGCGCGCTCGCCGGCATGCGACTCCCACCGGCGGGTACTTCGAGCAGGGCCGCCGCGGATCCGTCGCACCCGAGGTCCCATGCCAGCAGCCCCGGCGTCTCGTGCGTGGCGGCCAACACTGCAGCGCCGGCGCCGTCGCCGAAGATGACGGTCGTGGACCGGTCGTCGGGGTCGACGATGCGGCTCAAGGTCTCCGCGCCGACGATCAATACGTGTTCGTAGCCCATCTGGACCATCGAGGCGCCGACGACGAGCTCGTATACGAAGCCCGCGCACGCGGCATTTATGTCGAACGACCCGCAGTTGAGCCCGAGCGTCTCGCCGACGAACGCGCCGGTGTGGGGGATTGGCTGTTCCGGCGTAACCGTCGCGATGATCAACAGCTCGATGTCGGAAGGGACGAGCCCCGCCCGCTTGATCGCCTGACCGGCAGCTTCGACGGCCAGCGACGCGGTCGTCTCCGTCGGACCGACGACCCGGCGCTCGTGGATACCGGTGCGCTCGACGATCCAGTCGTTCGAAGTGTCGAGCCGGGCTTCGAGGTCGGCGTTCGTGACCCGTCCGTCGGGAACGGCGGTTCCCCAGCCGACGATCCCGGCTGCAGCGGTCACGCGACGCGCATCCAAGCGACGGGCTGGCCTTCGCGCAGACGCTCCCCCGAGTGTGCCAGGAATCCGATGACCACGCCCGCGAACGCGCTGCGAACCGGCTCGCGCGTTCCCGGGCCTTCGACGACGCCGACGATCTCGCCGACGGTGACGCTCGCGCCGTCTTCGATGCCGAGCGGCCGGAACACGCCCACGACGGGCGCGACGATCATGCGTTCGACCATCGCGACACGCTCGCCTTCGAGATCGAGGCGGGGACTCATGAGCTCTCCTTGTCGAACAACTGCTCGGTGTCGGCGGGGGTACCGCACGCGAGAACGGGAATGTCGGGAACGGTGCGCTTGGCGACACCGGCGATCATCGAGCCGTGACCCACTTCGACGAACGCCGACGCGCGGAGCCCGGCGAGCGTTTCCATCGAGGTGCGCCAGCGCACGGGGACAGTGACGTGGTCGGCGAGACGTCTGCGCCAACCCTCGGAGTCCTCTCCGAAGTACCCGACGCCGTCGTGGTTCGACACGACGGGCGATCTCGGCGCGGCGAACGTGACCGATTGCAGCGTCTCGACGAGACCGTCGCGAGCCGACTGCATGAGGGGAGTGTGGAACGCTCCGCCGACCTTGAGCGCGGTGGCCCGGCGGACGCCGATTTCCTTGGCCCGGGCGACCGCGAGATCCACCCCTTCGGGCGTGCCGGCGATCACGACCTGTCCCGGTGCGTTGTCGTTCGCAACCCACGCGCCGTCGGGCGCGGCTGCGCACGCTTCTTCGGCTTGCTCGGTCGTGGCCCCCAGCAGTGCGGCCATCCGACCGGGGTTCGCGTCGGCGGCGGCCTGGGTGAGCTCGGCGCGCCGGGCCGCGAACCGCACACCGTCGTCGAGACTCAACGCGCCCGCAGCGATGAGGGCGGTCACCTGACCGAGTGAGTGTCCCGCGTACGCAACCACATCATCAAGCATCGGCCGGGTTGCTTCCCACGCCACGAGTGACGTGCACAACACCGCGAGCTGGGCGTTTCGGGTCCGGGCCAGCTCTTCGGCAGTCGCGTCGAGGAGCAGGTGGGCGAGGGGCTCACCGAGGGCGGCTTCGGCCTGCTCGACGATCTTCCACGCCGGGTGATCCTGCCAGGGCGCGCCCATGCCGGGTTCTTGTGTTCCCTGGCCGGGGAACACGACGGCGACGCGCACGAGCAAACCTCCGGGGGACGAGATGGCGGGCTGGGCCGGCGAGAGGGGCCGGGATCGAAGGTTCGACTCCGGTACCACTCGAACGGTTACACGTTCGTGTGACCGCTCCATACATGATGTATGAACGACGGGTTTCGTACGGAACGGTAACCCCGTGTACTCGCGGGTAACCCGGCGTACTGCGCAGTAATGTCGCCCGCCATGGCCGACGACCGCACGGCACTCGTCGGGCTGCTCCCGCACCGCGCTCCGTTCCTGTTCGTGGACGAGGTCGACGCGTGCGAGCCCGCAGTCAGCGTGCGGGCGCGATACCGCGTCACCGGCGACGAGCCGTTCCTGGCCGGCCACTTTCCCGGCAATCCCGTGTTCCCGGGCGTGCTGCAACTCGAGGCTCTTGCGCAGACCGGTGCGATAGCGGTGCTCGCCGACAGTCGTTACGCCGACAAGCTCCCGCTCTTCGGCGGGGTCGAGGAAGTGCGCTTCCGGCGGCTGGTGAAACCCGGCGACGTGCTCGAGCTGGCCGTGGACATCGAGCGGCTCAGCGCACGCGGGGGCTGGGGTCGCGGCGTCGCCTCCGTCGACGGAGCGGAGACGTGCCGGGCTCGGCTGCTGTTCGCGCTCGCCTGAAGAGTCGCGCTCAGCGCTTGCGCCGACGCTGTTGCTGTTCCTGTCCGAGGCGCTGCAGCGCGGCGAGCTCGTTGGCCGTGTACTGCCGCGGCTCCTCGACGCGGGGTGGCGGCGGGCTCGTCGGTTGCTCCGGATCCTGACCGAGGAGCAGCCGCGTCTCGGTCTCCCGGGAGAGCGGCGGTTCGGCCCGCACACGACGCGACGGTGCGATGAGGATCATGAGCAGCGCAGCTGCCGAGGCACCGACGACGATGCCGACCACGAACTCCACCACGGTGCTGATGGTACCGAAATGGCATGATGTGCCGACTCGTTTCACGTCATCGGCGTGAAACGACGGCGCCCGAGTGGTGGAATGGCAGACACGGCGGACTCAAAATCCGCTGCTCGCAAGGGCATGAGGGTTCGAATCCCTCCTCGGGCACACACTCCGGATCGTCAGGGCTTGGCGACGTGGACCGTGCCGAAGCTGACGTCGGCGTGATGCGCGACGAGCGCGATGGAGCCGCGTCCGAGCTCGCTGATGCCCTGCACGAGCCACGGCGCGGGCTCCGCAGTCCCGGTTTTCCAAACCTTGAACCGGTAGAGACTTCCGCCGGCCGAGTTGTCGGTCACGTTGACCTTGAAGGTGTACGCGACGTCTATGGCGAGTTGGACATTGGTGGTGTCGGCGACGAGCGTTTGCTCACGGCGTGTGTCGGTGTTGGTGTAGATCTCGACGTGGCGAGGTTTGCCCGCGGCGTTGTCGTACAGGAACGCGGCCGGGAACGAGTGACCGATCCGTGGTCGGACGGCGGAGTCGGTGCCGTGTACGTCCGACGTGGCGCCCTCGAACCCCGCGATGAGTCCGACCGCAGAACCGTCGGAATCCATTGAGTGGATCGTGACCTCTGCGGTCGCGGTGTACGTCGACCACGCGTCGGCCTGCCCCAGCGTGACGATGCGGTCGTAGCCGACGTCACTGTTACGAATCGTGCCGTCGGGGTGTACAACCCAATGACCGTCGGCGACCTGAGCCACGGTATCGGGATTGCCGCCCGCCTTCGACCAGTCTGCGGTGTACGGCAACGGCCACAGCGTGTCGGGGGCTTTGACGAGCGTCACGCTGCTGGTCGAGTGCTTACCGTCGTTGTCGATGGCGGACAGCACGAAGGAATTCGCTCCCGCGTGCAGCTCCGTGTACGCGATCTCGGCGTTGAACTCGCCGGGCGCGACGAGCCGGGTTTCGTTCTCGCCCATCGCAAGTGTCTCGGGTTCACTGCCGTTCAACGAATACGTGAGTCCGGCCAACCCGGCCGGGGCGACCACATCTCCGAGAACGTTCACCCACGTCTGGGGTTGGCCGAGCTTGCCGTATGTCTGGTTCGGGCCGTACCAGATATTGATGACGGGGGCCGTCGTCGAAGGCGCGGTGTTGCGGAACGAATCGATCCGCGCGGTAAACGCGGGCGCGGTGGCGCCGTCGTTGCCGCCGAAGACGCCCACGCGGCGAACCTCGAGCCGGCGGGAGAACGCGGAAGCTGCGGTCCAGTACAAGCCGTCGTACGAGAAGCCGAGGTTCCACTGGTCGCCGGTGTGTGTGACCCGCAGGTTGATCGCCGGTCGGTTGTAGATCTGCATGTTGGTCCAAGTTGCGACGATCCCGCCCGACACCGCCTGGACGACGAACGCGGTTTGTGAGCGGTTCCGGACGATCTTGGCGTAGAGATAGTGCGTGGAGTCCTGTTCGACGACGACGCCCTGTTCCTGAAATTCCTGGGTGACCTCGGAGTCGAACTTCACGTCGAAGCTGAAATCTCCCGCGCGCACGTCCTGCATCACCCGGGGTGCGTTGTCGCCGGGCGCGTCCGGGTCGCGCGTCGCGGAGGGCTCGCCCGCCGGAACGTGGATCTCGGCGTGGGTGCCGTCCATCGACGTCGTCGCGCCCCCGACGGGATCAACGAAGGCCCAACGCGAACTATCAAGCGTGCTCTCGTTGAAGGCGTCCTCGGCGACCGGGATCCGGTCGTCGGGCGTCAGCTTGGCCGTCCGCGGCGCGAGCGACGAGCTCGACGCGGGATTCGTCTTCGAGTGGTTGCCACTCGAGCCGCAACCCGCCATGACGAGCGCAAACGTCAATATGAGAACTGTCCCGACCCGCACTTCTCGCCATCCCCCGCCATGTACTACGGGGACGGTACCCAGAAGCGTCGTCGCGAACCGCGCGGGCGTCCTGAAGGCGGCACCCGCGCGATCCGTTGCGCTGTGCAGTGGCCCCTGACAAAAGTGACGCGTCTCAGGGGTAGATCTTCTCTCCGGCGTTCAGCATGGCGACGAACTTCTCGATGCGGCGCGCTCGCGTCTCGGGCTTCTTGGCGTCCTGAATGCGATAGAGGATCGCGTAGCGGTTGTGACTGTCGAGCGTCGCGAAGAACGCTTTGGCCTTCTTGTGCTTGTTCAACGCGCGGCGGAGATCGTCGGGGGCCACGGCAGTGCTCTGCCCCGCGTACGCCGAGTCCCAGCGGTCATCGGCTTGGGCCTCCTCCACCGCCGCGAGCCCCGCAGGACGCATCGCGCCATGCGCGATCAGTTCGAGGGCTCTCGCGCGGTTGCGCTGTGACCATTTGCTCCGCCGACCCCGAGGGGTGAAGCGCTGCACCCAGAAGTCGTCGTCGAGCTTCCGCTTCGTGGCGTCGATCCATCCGTATGCGAGCGCAAGATCGAGGGCCTCGGCGTAGGTCACGCTGTCGCGGTCCGAGCCCTTCTTGGCGATCTTGAAGAGCGCGCCCGACGAGGTGGCGTGATGTTTCGCCAACCAAGCTTCGCAGTCGCCTGCAGCAGCGAAATGCAACAGCGGCTCATCGGCGGTCGTACCCACTTCGACATATTGTCATCTCCACCTCGTCGTGCGACATGCGCGCCGCGCGCAAGCACCGGGTCGGACTGCGGGACCCGATCTAGATCGGCGGCGCCACGGTCGGTTCGGATTCGTGTGCCGAAAGCATCACCGGCTCCGTATAACGCGCGAGCACGAGTGATGCGCCGACCGCGAGCACGAATCCGAACGCGGCAACGATCTGGAAGTGCGGTCGAGTGCGGTCGCCGAGCGCGGTGAGGCCAATGATCGACGGGACGACGGTCTCGACGCCGAACATCACCGCCGACGTCGCCGTCACCGATCCGCGTTGCAGCGCACTTGCGAACATGAGCATCCCGCACACGCCGTAGAGGACGAGCGCGATCGCGCCGGGCTCGATCGCGAGTCGCCAGAGGTGATGGGGGACGTGCACGGCCCGGCCCGCGACCGCGGTGCCGCTGAAGCCGAAGCCTGCGCACGCCGCGAGCGCGATACCGCCGCGCGGATCGGGCAGTCGTGCCGCGAACACTCCCGCGAGCGCGACCACGCCGACGCCGGCGAGCAGGAGCCAACCGCCGGCACGCGTGAGATGTGCCGCATGCTCGCCGTGCGCGGAGACTCCGAGAAGAGCGAGGCCGACGACCAATACCGCGATCGCGCTGGTATCGGCCGCGCGCAGCCGGAACCCGAACACGAAGACGGCCGCGAGCGCGGTGACGCCGATGCTGCCGGCGATCGCGGACTGCACGACGAACAGCGGGAGCTCACGCAGCGCCACGATCGACGCGACGAATCCAACGAGGTCGAGCGCGAGCCCGGCGACGTAGGGAAGCTGACGCCCGAGCCGGGCGAAGAGCATCACGTCGAGATGATCGGACGACGTCGCCCGGCGCGCGCCGGTCGCTTGCAGGATCGTGCCGAAGCCGTAGCTCACATTCGCCACGAGCGCGCAGACCAATGCGACGAGCATCAGTTCCGAAGCCTACGAGCAGCTGGGAGAGCCGACGACGGCCCGGCCCCGACGCTTCGATCGCACCGGGACCGGGCACACTGACGGCATGATGTCGTCCCGGAATTCGATCTCCGCGCGCGCCATCGTCACAATCGTTGCGGGGCTTCTCGCGCTCGTAGGCGCCGTCACGGTTGTCGTGGCGGTCAGTCGGCACAACTCGCCGCCGCCCAAACCGGTCGCGTCGGCCGCCGGCAACATCGCGAGCCCCACGACCACTACCAGCGTGCCGATTCCGGGCGGGTTGACACCGTCGTCGGTCGCGCCGAAGCCGACGGGGCTCGGGTTCTCGCCCCCCGCCGAGATCACCGTCCCGAGCCTCGGCATCGACTCGACGCTCGTCCGCCTCGACCGCAACGCCGACGGCAGCGTCGAGGTACCCACGAGTTTCCACGTCGCGGGTTGGTACGAGCACAGCGTGAGCCCCGGTCAGGTCGGTCCGTCTGTGATCCTCGGCCACGTCGACTCGAAGTCGGGACCGGGGATCTTCTACAAGGTCGGTTTGCTCCAACCAGGTGCGAAGGTCGTCGTGAAACGCGACGACGGCAAGCTCGTGAACTACGTGATCACAGGAGTGCGTCAGTACCCGAAGACCGGATTCCCCACGATCGACGTGTACGGCGACACCGCGGTGCCGACCATCCGCCTCATCACGTGCGGAGGCGCCTTCGACTCGGCGACGGGCCATTACGTCTCGAACATCGTGGCCTTCGGCCAGCTTGCCCCACCGGACTGAACGTGTGGGTCCGGACATCCGGATACTCGTCGGCTCCGAACACTCTCTGACGAGCGGGAACCCGACCATCCGGTCGACGTTGTCGCCGCGGTAACCCACCGAACGTGAACACCGGGCAGTGCCGGTCGGTGGGTCGTCAGGGAAATGTTCACGCGCTCTCGTCCGAGGGTGACCCAACGAAGGGACCACTATGAAGGTTCGTAGTTCATTGTTCGCGCTTGCTGCGGCAGGCGCGGTCTCCCTCGGGGGCTTCGCCCTCGCGGCCGCACCGGCCGGCGCCGCCACCGTCTCGTACCAGGCGAACCTCGCCGCGGTCAACGGATCCGGCGCATCGGGACAGTTCATGCTGACGCTCGACGGCAACCAGGCCACGATCACCGAGACTGCAAGTGGACTCGCGGCGACGTTCAGCGGCGCGGCCTACCCGCACGTGCAGCACATCCACATCGACGGCCAGGGCGCCTGCCCCACGATGGCCGCCGACACCAGCGGTGACGGCGTCATCAGCACGACCGAGGGTGGACCTGCGTACGGTGCGATCGGTACGACCTTGTCGGTCAGTGGCCCGACGACTCCTGCGGCCGGCACCGTGTTGAACATCGCGCCGAGTGGCGCGTCGATCAACTACAGCCGCACGATCACGCTCGACGCTGCGACCGTGTCCGCCATCCAGGCGAACAAGGCCGTCATCGTCGTGCACGGTCTCGACCCCTCGACGCTGTCCGCCAAGGCGCAGGCCGAGAAGAGCGACCTCGTTCCGACGTTGCCCCTCGCGGCGACTTCGCCCGCGCTCTGCGGCGTCCTCGCCGTGTCGCAGACGTCTGCTGTCCCGACCGGTGGTGCCGCTACCGGTGCCGGCGGAACGTCGGGCTCGCAGCCGATCGAGCTCTACCTGATCGGTGGCTCGTTGCTGGCCGGTTCGGTCGCCGTCTTCGGCCTCCGTCGCAAGTTCGCCACGGTCAACAACTAATACAACCGTACGAACAGCAACCGCACGAACAGCAATCGATTGAACGGGAACGTGGGTCACGGCCGGATTTCAACGGCGGCCGTGACCCACACCTGTATCTGTATCCGGACCCGAACGACGGTTCGAAAGGTCGACCATGTCCCGCACCACCAAGCGCAAGACGAGCTCCGACTCGCGAGGCTGGCGCACGCGCTCGGTCGCCGTGGTCGCGAGTCTCGCGGCGGTGGTCGGTATCGCGGCGTGCGGCTCGACGGCCCCGACGGTCGCGGCACCATCGCCGAACGCGACGACGGCTCCGAAGCCGATCGTCAGCTCGGAGATCTCGGTGTCGACGCGCATGATCTGTGAGCCCGGGGCGCAAGAAGAGCTGAGCGCCACGCTCGGGAGCAAGACCGTGAGCACCGTCACACCGACGTGGAGCGACGAGATCTACTCCTGCACATATCAGTACGTGAACGGCGCGTTCAAGCTGTCGGTCAAGCAACTTCCGAGCGACTCTGCGACGACGGCGTACGCAACCAAGCTCGTTGCCGAGCTCGGCCGCGTCAAATCGCTCACCGGACTCGGTCAGGGTGCGTTCACGACGAAGAACGGTTCGGTCATCGTGACCAAGGACGACAAGGTGCTCCTCGTCGACGTGCAGCGCCTCCCCGCGATGTTCGGTGTCCCTGCCGACACGCGGACCAACGTTGCCATCAGCATCGCCGCGACGATCATGGGTTGTTGGACCGGTGCCTGACCCGTTCCACGAGGTCTAGGACCCGAGGCCCAATCGCTTCGCGATCACCTCGTTCATGATCTCGTCGGTCCCGCCGCCGATGCGTTGCAGGCGCGCGTCACGGTACGCGCGGGGGATGCCGGTCTCCTCGAGGTATCCCGCGCCGCCCCAGATCTGCACGCACGCATCGATGATCCGGTTCTGCACCTGCGCGCAGTACTTCTTGCACATCGAGATCTCCGCGACCGGATACTCGCCGTGCATGATCGCCCACGCGGTCGAGTACAGCAGGCCGCGGGCCGCGCTCAGCTCGGTCGCCGCGTCGGCGATCTTGTGCGCGATCACCTGGTGTTGCGCGATCGGCTTCCCGAAGGTCTGCCGCTCACGGGCGTACACGATGGTCTCGTCCAGAGTCTGCGCCGCGTGCCCGACGCACGCGGCCGCGCCCGCGAGCCGCTCGTACTGCAGCTGCCACATCAGTTGCGCGAAACCGTGGCCGGGCTCCAGGCCGACGAGATCGGTTGCGCCAACCGCGACACCGTCGAGCGCGATCTCGGCGGTGTCGGACGAGTGCATGCCGAGCTTCTCGAGCCGGCGCGACACACGCACGCCCGCCAACGTCGTGTCGACGAGGAAGAGCGACACGCCGTGATGGCCGGCGTCGGCGTCGGTCTTGGCGACGAGGGTGAGGAAATCGGCGCGGGTGCCGTTCGTGATGAACATCTTGCGGCCGTCGATGCGCCACGTGTCCCCGTCGCGCGTCGCACGGGTCCGGATTGCAGCGACGTCCGAGCCGGCGTCGGGTTCGGTGATGGCGATCGCCCCGATCTTGGTTCCTTCGATCGCGGGGCGGAGCCACCGCTCGAGTTGATCGTCGGTGCCGAACTCGGCGAGCGCGGGCGTGGCCATGTGGGTCTGGACCGAGATCGCCATCGGGATTGCGCCCGCCCCGCATCGGGCGAGCTCCTCAACGAACAGGAGCCCCGTCGCGAGGTCGCCGCCGCCTCCGCCCCAACGGGTGGGGAAGTGGAGGCCGAGGAAGCCGAGCTCCCCGCACCGCCGGAAAAGGGCATCGGGGAAATATCCGGCGGCTTCCCACGCCTCGACATTGGGCCGCACTTCGGCGTCGACGAAGCGCCGGACGGTTCCCCGCAGCTCCTCGTGGTCGTCGGTGAAGATCGGGTGGCGCATCATCGCCACCAACGCTGTCACACCCGCGGTGGCACCGTAGACTGACCTCTCCCATGGCCAAGTCCCTGCTGGAGCGCCGGCTCATCGACGTGAGCGATCGCCTCAAGCGGCTGCGCGCGGAATTGGCCGTTGCCGACGAGCAGTGCACGGTCCTCATCGGCGAAGCCGAGGACGCCCGGCTGCGGTCGCTGGTGTCGGAGACACCGCTGGCTCAGGTCGAGGCGCACGAGATGCGGCGCCATGCCGACGCCCAGTCCCGTCAGCGCGACGCGCTGAGCCGCTCCATCGAGGAGCTCGAGCGCGACCAGGACGCGCTCCTCGACCGCATGGCCAACGAGCTGTCGTCGCGAGCCCCGTCGTCCCCGACCTCGTCGTCGCAGACCCCGTCCTCCGAGACGCCATCCTCCCAAATCCCGTCCTCATCGTCGTAGCGGATAGGTGAGAGGTTCAGAGCGGTGAGCAAACCTGTGCGCGTCGTGATCGCCGAGGACGAGGCAATCATCCGTCTCGACCTCAAGGAGATCCTCGAAGAAGAGGGTTACGAGGTGGTCGGCGAGACCGGCCGGGGCGACCACGCCATCGACCTCGTCCGCGAACTCGAACCCGACCTCGCGATCCTCGACATCAAGATGCCGGGCATGGACGGCCTGACCGCGGCCCGCACCATCGCCGGGGAACG
The DNA here is from genome assembly GCA_041691275.1 of Actinomycetota bacterium. GTDB lineage: Bacteria > Actinomycetota > Acidimicrobiia > IMCC26256 > PALSA-610 > PALSA-610. The sequence continues at coordinate 31,408 of JBEPUZ010000012.1, forward strand.
CCTCGCCGCGGTGCTGATCCTGACCGCGTTCTCGCAGCACGACCTGGTCGAGCAGGCACGCGACGCGGGTGCGCTCGCGTACCTCGTGAAGCCGTTCCAGACGAGTGATCTGCTCCCGGCGATCGTCACCGCGCTTGGCCGGTTCGAGCAGATCGTCGCGCTCGAACGCGAGAACGCCGACCTTGCCGAGCGGTTAGAGGCGCGCAAGATGATCGACCGCGCCAAAGGCCGGCTCATGGACGAGCACGGGCTGAGCGAAGCCGATTCCTGGCGGTTCCTACAGAAGAACGCCATGAACTCGCGACGCAAGATCCATGAGGTCGCGCACGATGTCGTCGGCGGCACAATCACTCCCTGACCGCGCCGCGGGCACTCCTTGACCGCCCACTTCGGAGTGTCGCTCCCGGGTCATAGCATGACCCGAGATGCCGAAACTCCTCCTGCTCGACGGCCATTCGCTGGCGTACCGGGCGTTCTACGCGCTGCCGACCGACCTGGCGACGAAGGGCGGCACCGTGACGAACGCGGTGTACGGATTCACGTCGATGCTCACCAAGGTCATGGCCGACGAACAGCCCGATCACATCGCGGTTGCGTTCGACGCGCCGGGCGGGAGCACGTACCGCAACGAGCTCGACTCCGAGTACAAGGCCGGCCGTAAGGAAACCCCCGACCTCTTCCGCTCGCAGCTGCCGCTGATCCACGAGGTCCTCGATGCGCTCGAGATCAAGCAGCTCGAAGTGAAGGGTGTCGAGGCCGACGACGTGATCGCGACGTTGGCGACCCAGGCGGCGGCCGATGGCATGGACGTGGTGATCGTCACGGGCGACCGCGACTCCTACCAGCTCGTGCAGGACCCACACATCAAGGTGCTCTACAACAAGCGGGGCGTCTCCGACTACGCCCTCTACGACGAGGCCGGCATCGTCGAGCGTTGCCTCGGTGTCACGCCGGTGCAGTACCTCGACTACGCGAGCCTGCGCGGCGACACCAGCGACAACCTCCCCGGCGTTCCCGGCATCGGTGAGAAGACGGCGTCGAAGTTGATCGTCGCGTACGGAGGTCTCGAAGGCATCTACGAGCACCTCGACGACCTGCCGCCCAAGCAGCGCACGAACCTCGGCGAGGCAAAGGACCGCGTCTTCAAGAACCGGGAGATGTCGCGTCTCACCCGCGACGTCGATCTCGACGGTGTCACCCCGGCCGATCTGAAGCAGGGATCGTTCGACCGTGAGCGCGTGCGGGTGCTCTTCAACCAACTCGAGTTCCGTCTGCTGCTACCGCGCATCCTCGACGCGGTCGGCGACGTCGCCGATACGCCCGACGCCGACACGCTCGAGGTCGACGTCGCGATCGCCCGCGACGCCGCCGCCGCCGTCGCCGCGCTGCAGGCCGCGGCCAAGACCGACCGCGTCGCGATGGAAGCCCGGTGGGCCGGCGCCGTCGGCCGCAGCGCGATCGTCGGCCTCGCGATCTCCACCGGCGAGGACGCGACCTTCATCGACGGCGACCTCCTCGACGACAAGAAGGTGCGGGACGCGCTCGCCGCGATCGACGGGCCCAAGGGCCCCGCGCTTGTCGTCCACCGCGCCAAGGAACTGATGACCGGGCTCGGCCGCGACCTCGAGATGCTGGAACGCGACACCGCGGTGATGGCGTACCTCCTCGACCCTGGCGAGGGGAAGTACCTGCTCGAAGACCTTGCGCGCCGCTACCTCTCTTTGGAGCTCACCTCACCCGATCAGGTCGAGGGCACGCTCGACTTCGACGGGGAGGCGAACGGACGGGAGACGGGCCGGCGCGTCGCCGTGCTCATGCGCCTGGCCGATTCGCTCGCGGAAGCGCTGGACGCCCGGGAGCTGGTCGAGCTCTACGAGAGCGTCGAGCGTCCGCTCGTCCCGGTGCTGGCCAAGATGGAACAGGCCGGCATCCGGATCGACGTGGCCTTCCTCGAGAACCTCGGCAAGGAGCTCGGCGACGAGTGTCGGCGGCTGGAGGCCGAGATCCACCAACACGCGGGGGAGCAGTTCAACGTCAACTCCACCCCGCAGCTCCGCCACATCCTGTTCGAGAAGCTCGGACTCGTTCCGGTCAAGAAGACCAAGACCGGAGCCTCGACCGACGCCGACTCGCTGCAGAAGCTCGCGCAGGAGCACCCGATCGTCGAGACCTTGTTGCACTACCGCGAGGTCGAGAAGCTGAGGGGCACCTACGCCGACGCGTTGCCGCCGTTGGTGCGGCCCGACGGCCGGATCCACGCGACGTTCAACCAGCTCGCCACCACGACCGGGCGTATCTCGAGCGAGTCTCCGAACCTGCAGAACGTGCCCGTGCGCACGGCGGGCGGTCGGGAGCTGCGCAAGGCGTTCATCGCCGACGAGGGCTGCGGTCTCCTCACTGCCGACTACTCGCAGATCGAGCTGCGCGTGCTCGCGCACCTGGCCGAGGACCCGGGTCTCATCGAGGCGTTCGAGCGTGGTGCCGACGTGCACACGACTACCGCCGCAGCCGTCTTCCATGTCGACGAGGAGAAGGTCGACGACTTCCAACGCCGTTTCGCGAAGGTCGTCAACTACGGGCTCGCGTACGGCATGGAGGCGTACGGGCTCGGCACGCGGCTCGATATCCCGACCGATCAGGCGCGGGAGATCCTCGACGCGTACTTCGCCGCGTTCCCGAACATCGCCGCGTACATGACCGAGACGATCCGGGAAGCGAAATCGACCGGGTTCACGACCACGTTGTTCGGCCGCCGGCGCCAACTCCCCGAACTGTCGTCCGAGAACTTCCGCATCCGCCAGATGGGCGAGCGCATGGCGCAGAACGCGCCGGTACAGGGGAGCGCGGCCGACATCTTCAAGCTCTCCATGGTCGATCTCGACCGAGCGCTCGCCGCGGGCGGCTTCACGAGTCGCATGGTGCTCACGGTGCACGACGAGCTCGTGCTCGAAGTACCGCTCGCCGAGCGCGAGGCGGTGACCGCGGTTGTCCGGGAGACGATGGAACAGGTGACCGAGCTGCGGGTGCCGCTCGTCGTCGACATCGGTTTCGGCGCCACCTGGGCCGACGCCAAGTAGCCGGCCGTTACGGGGTCAGTCGAGGGCGCACGCGTCCTGCTGCGCAACACGTGTTCCTCAGCCTCGACGGCCCGCCCCGAACGAGCTTCCAACCCGCCGGAGCCGCGCACTCATGACGACGCAGAGTGATATGCGTTGGACGATGCGTGCGACGAGACTCCATCTTTCACAGGAGGGTTCGTGGGAGAGATGCCGCCGGTTCCGTCCGGTCCCTGGTTCAACGAGATCGCGGCGCACATGGGTGCGACCTACTGGGCGCCCGACACCGGACGGGTGATGGCGTTCACCACGGGAACGGTGCAGGAGATCGACTTCCTCGTCGACATGCTCGCCCTCGAACCGGGGATGCGGGTGCTCGACGCAGGCTGCGGGCCCGGACGGCACTCCTTGGAACTCGGCCGGCGCGGCATCCGGGCGGTCGGGATCGACGCGTCGCCCGACTTCGTCCGCCTGGCCCGGGCCGCGGCCGGCGACCTCCCGGTCGAGTTCCGGGAGGACGACGTACGCGACCTCGCCTTCGATTCCGAGTTCGACGCAGTCATCTGTCTTTGTCAGGGCGGGTTCGGTCTGCTCGGTGGCGACGACCGCGAACTCGACGTCGTCTCCCGGTTCGCCTCCGCACTCCGACCGGGAGGCCGCCTCGGGTTGAGTGCGTTCTCGTCGTACTTCGTCGTTCGTCATCTCGAGCCCGAGGAGACGTTCGATGCTGACGCCGGCGTCAATCATGAGACAACGGTCGTGCGCGATCCGGAAGGACACGAGAAGACCTTCGATCTCTGGACGACGTGCTACACGCCCCGCGAGCTCCGTCTCCTCGCGACGCGGTCGGGTCTCGACGTGGAGCGTGTGTACGGAGTGGCGCCCGGGCGCTACTCCCGAGCCGTTCCGTCAATCGATTTTCCGGAGCATCTGCTCGTCGCCCGGCGGCCGCGATGACGCGCCGCCGGCGTCCGGCCGAACGTCCCCTTTGAGAAGAGTTTCCCAAACGCCGATCGACCTGTAGCCTTGCCACGCCGCTCTACCGGAGCGGCGATGGGCGCGCGCACAGCTCCCACGAGTTGGTCCGATGCGTTGCACGTGTCGGCCCGGATGGTGCGCCGCCCCTCTTCCCGAACAAAGCAGGAATCCAAGTGTTGGATCAGGAACCGGACGCGACCACGCCGCCCACCGGCGAAGTCGCCGAGACCACCGCCGCCGCACCCGAATCGGGTACGGACGACACGGCGGCGGAAGTCGCTAACGCCGAAGAGCCGGTCGAAGACATCGACCAGATGGAACAGAACATCGTCGAGGACGACCTCGGCGGTATGTCTCTGTCCGACGCGATCGATCTCACCATCGTGGCGTTCGACGACGGTGACCTCGTGCACGGCAAGGTCGTCAAGATCGACTCCGACGAGGTGTTGCTCGACATCGGCTACAAGTCCGAGGGAGTCATCCCGAGCAAAGAGCTCTCGATTCGCAACGACGTCGACCCGAACGAGGTCGTGTCGCTCGGCGAGGAGATCGAAGCTCTCGTCCTCCAAAAAGAGGACAAGGACGGTCGCCTGATCCTTTCGAAGAAGCGCGCGCAGTACGAACGCGCGTGGGGCACGATCGAACAGAAGAAGGAGAACGAGGAAGTCGTCTCCGGTCCGGTCATCGAGGTCGTCAAGGGCGGTCTCATCATCGATATCGGTTTGCGCGGCTTCCTTCCCGCGTCGCTGGTCGACCTGCGCCGCGTGCGCGACCTGCACCCGTACGTCGGCCGCGTGCTCGAGTGCAAGATCATCGAGCTCGACAAGAACCGCAACAACGTCGTGTTGTCGCGCCGGGCGTACCTCGAGGAGACCCAGCGCGAGCAGCGCGACGAGTTCCTCACCAACCTGAAGCCGGGCGAGATCCGCCAGGGTGTCGTCTCGTCGGTCGTCAACTTCGGTGCGTTCGTCGACCTCGGCGGCATGGACGGTCTCGTCCACGTATCCGAGCTGTCGTGGAAGCACGTCGACCACCCGTCGTCGGTGGTGCAGGTCGGTGACGAGGTCACCGTGCAGGTACTCGACGTCGATCTTTCCCGCGAGCGGATCTCGTTGTCGCTGAAGGCGACGCAGCAGGATCCGTGGCAGGAATTCGCAACCGGCCACCAGGTCGGCGAGCTCGTGTACGGCCGGGTCACCAAGCTCGTGCCGTTCGGCGCGTTCGTCCAGGTCGGTGAAGGCATCGAGGGTCTGGTGCACATCTCCGAGATGGCTGCGCACCACGTCGAGGCGCCCGAGCAGGTCGTGACGCCCGGCGAGGAGCTGTGGGTCAAGATCATCGACATCGACCTCGAGCGGCGGCGGATCTCGCTGTCGATCAAGCAGGCCGCCGAAGGTGGCGAGGTCGCCGCCGAGTACCGCGAGTTCTACGGCGAGCACGCCTACGACGCGCAAGGCAACTACATCGGTCCCGACTACAGCGAGACCGAAGAGGGTGCCGAAGGCGCCGCGAGTGCCGAGGCTGGCGAAGGTGTCGAGAGTGCCGAGGCCGTCGAGGGCGGGGCCGAGTCGGCCGACGTCGCCGAGGTTCCGGTTCCCGAGGCTGCGGCCGCTCCGGAAGCCGAGGTCGCGGCTGCGCCCGAAGCAGAAGAACCCGTCGCCTAACCGCGCAACTGTCTAACCCCGCAACTGTCTGGCGAGTTTTCCGTCCGTACGACGGTTTTCTCGCACAACCCGAGCACGACGCGAAGAAGGGCCGGTCGCATCTCTGCGACCGGCCCTTCGACGAGTCCTCGAAGATCAGCCCCCGAGGTCGTACGTCGCGGTGCCATTCGTGGTGCCGGCCTTGACGCCGATCGTCAGGGAGTCGACATTTCCGGTGAAGGGTGTGCCCCAGTTGGAGCCGACCTTCAGGTAGATGCCGCCGGCGATGGGGTTCCCCGCGCTCTGTCCGGTAATCCCGCGGATCGCGAGGTCCGGATACGCGGTGATCAGTTGCTGGTAGGAGCAGGTGCTGCTCTGCGTGCAGGCGGGTGTTGGCTGCACATGGTTGCCAACGACGACGGGGTGCGCGGCGCTCGCCGTCTGCCACCAACCCGAGGAGGCCGAGAGTGGATTCCACGTCTGCCACGTCTCACCGGTAACCGTCGCTCCACCCGACACGCTCGGCTCGAATTCCACGCGCCCCTGATACGCGGTGGTGGTGTCGGTCGAGTCGTAGTCGGCGTCGAACTGCAGTGTCGCTGCGTTGGTTCCGCTCGCCGGCTGGTACGTCTTGTAGGACAAGAACGTCAGGTCGGAGAACCGCGTACCGGCATAGATCCCGGTGCCGAGAAGCTCCCCGTCGGCCATGTTGTTCAGCGTCAGCTGCGCACTGCCGACACCGTCGGAACCATTCGGGCCGGTGACGAACGAGCCCGTTCCCGTGGTCCCGGAGTCCTGCGCGAACGCGAAGCCGAGACCGGTTGCACTCGAAGTCGTGACCGCGACGTTTCCGTCACCCGGTTCGAAGTTCGTGTACTGGGCCGCGCTGCCTACCCCGACCACGA